>CAZVVS010000171.1:0-10247 GCA_964630585.1 uncultured Gordonia sp. | reverse complement strand
GGCCTCCGTGGTCAAGCGGGCGTTCTTGTCACCCACCTGCGCGAAGCCGGTGGTCGGCACCTGGGCGCGGTAGCGGACCCACCACTCCTGGAAGTGGATGGCGCGCTGTGCGTCGCTGCCGGGCGGCGTGATCACGACGTGGGTCTCGTGCCGTTCGTCGCTGACCGGGCGCAAGGCCACCCCCGGCGCCCATCGGCGGCACAGAGCCGCGGCGACGTCGGTGAGGCGGTACCCGGCCTCCAACATCTGTGTGCGGATGAGGTGGGTGGCCAGGTCGCGGTCACCGAGGCCGAACCAGTCGGGGTCGGCGCCGTAGGCGGCGAGCTCCTCCTTGGCGTGCCAGGTCTCGTTGCGCCGGCCCCAGGCCCGCTCCTCGTCGATCCCGCCGCCCAGCGTGTACATGCACGTATCGAGGTCGGGGCAGATGCGCACACCGTGCATCCACGCGTCGTCGCCGACGTTGACGATCGCCGTGACGCTGTGGTCTGACCCGACCTCCCCGGGCGCACCGTCGACCGGTGTGGGGAACGGCGTGCGTCCGAGTAGTTCGCGCACTCCGAGCAACAGGCGCGCGCCGCCGACGCCGCCGACCAGGACTGTGACCTTCACGAGGGTCCACTGTAATGGGGCGCCGGAAAGCGGTGTGACGCAGTCGAATCCCTCAAGCCCGTGTCGAGGCACCCGATTACGGTTCGATGGTGGTATACGCGAGTTTTCCCATTCGGCTTGACCTGAGAGTGGGACGCGTGTCTAATCACATCAGTGTCATTTGAGATTTGAATTATGGCATTACCGGATGTGAATTGTCTTGGGGCACAGCGCATTCGACCATATGTTCGAAGCTCGAACTCTACCGGTCCGACTGGCGGCACCGGAAGCGGGTGGGACACGCAAGCACATTCGGGTGTTCGGTCGCTGCCGGGTGGGCGGCCACCGGACGACAACGCTGATCGACACGAGAAGGAGACGCTGAGATGGGATTGGATAACCCGCTGGGCGGCGATTCGACTGCGTACGGCTTCCCGACATTCCATGCCGGTACGGCGCAGACGGGGGCACGCACACACCTGTCTGTGGTTCCCAACGATTTCGATGCACTTTTCGACGAGGTGGAGGACACCTGGCAGGACCGGGCGCTGTGCGCCCAGACCGACCCAGAGGCCTTCTTCCCCGAGAAGGGTGGCTCGACACGCGAGGCCAAGCGCATCTGCTCGGGCTGCGAGGTCAAGGCCGAGTGCCTCGAATACGCGTTGCACAACGATGAGCGCTTCGGCATTTGGGGCGGCTTGTCCGAGCGCGAACGGCGCCGCCTCAAGCGCGGCATCATCTGACACGAAGTTCTCGCGGCGCAGGCGCCGCACGCCCGATCGATCAGGACGGGCCGTTCTCAATCGTGTCCTCGTCGAGTCCCAGGTAGGTCGCCACCTGCTCGATGAGGACTTCGCGTACCAGATCGGCAAGGTCGGCGCGGTCGGTACAGCGGATCTCCAACGGTCGGCGGAAGACCACGATCTGGGCCCGTGTCTGGTTGCCGGCGGGGTCGATGGCGGCGGGGATGAGCCGCGCGAGCGGCACCGAGCGGTCCGCCGACACCTCGGCCGGCCATTGCACCGAACCCGGATCGATCGGCAACATCCGCGGCACGTCGTCGACGGCGATATTGAGTTCGCGCAGCTGGTCGTGCCACAGCGCATCGATCTCGGCGAGTGAGTCGATCACCACGGCATCGAAATCGTCGGCGCGCGACGTCCACGCGGGCACCGCCTGCGGGAGCAGCGGGGAGCGCAGCCCGCGGCCACGCCGGTCCCGTGCCCCGCGGGTGCGGCGGCGCATCTCCGATTTCACACGACGAGTGTAGGACCACGATGGTCTGGTCCGCCCGCGTCGATGTCCGGTGTGTCGGCGTCTTCTCGCTGAAGTGACCGGCTAACCTGACAAACGTGACCGTTCACCGTCAGTGCTCGCGCCCGGCGTGCTCCCGTCCGGCCGTGGCGACGCTGACCTATGACTACGCCGGGTCGACGGCCGTCATCGGACCGCTCGCCCGGGCCGCTGAGCCGCACTCCTGGGACCTGTGTGCCAATCACGCCGACCGCATCACCGTCCCCCGCGGGTGGGACATCATGCGCAGCTCCAGCGGCTTCTCCGTGCCCACCGAGGAGCAGGAACTGACCGCGCTGGCCGAAGCGGTCCGCGAATCGGTGGCCGTCGGTTCGGAGTCGATGGACGGCTTCGACGACCTGCCGCCGCGCCCGCCCGCCCCGGCCGTGCGCGCGCCACTGCGCCCGCGCCCGGGCCGACGAGGGCATTTGCGGGTTCTTCCCGACGTCGACTGACCGCCGGGTCCCCGCTCCCGGCGTAGATGGATACGCTAGAGGCATGCGCACGACAGGGGTGGACCTCGACGACCCGAGCAGTCTCATCGACGCCGACGTCGACGGGCTCCTCCACGCGGCGGCCCGCGCCGGCGCCCAGGTCCGGGCCGTGGCCGAAGCGGTTCGCGAGGGGGCCGTTGAAGCACTGGCCACCGTGCGCCCACGCAGCGTCGTCATCGTTACCGGCGGTTCGGTGGCCGCCGTGCAATCGGCACGGTTCGTCATCGCCCATGCCGCCGCACGCCTGGATGTGCCGCTCGTGGCGGCACCGTCGCTGCCCGGTTGGATCGGTCCGCTGGACGTCGTCGTCATCATCGGTGACGACGCCGGCGACATGGCGCTCGCCGATGCCGCCTCACGTGCGCATCGCCGTCATGCCGAGTTCGTCGTCGTCGCCCCGATCGAAGGACCGCTCGCCGGTGCGGTGGCCGGGCGCGGCCTGGACCTGTCGCCGCGGGTCGTCGTGCCCGAGCAGTTCCGCTTCGTCGGCCACGTCGCGGCGCTGATCGCCGTCTGCCAGGGGCTGGCACAGGTGCGCTACCTCGGCGGTGATCTCGACCTGGCGGCACTCGCCGACGCCCTCGACGCCGAGGCGTCGCGCAACCACCCGTCCCACGATGCCTACGGTGCCCCCGCGAAAACCCTTGCCGAGCGCTTTCGTGCCTGTGCGCCGGTGTTCTGCGGCGACAGCCCGGCCGGGGATGCCCTGGCGCAGCGTGCGGCCGGCACGTTGTTCGCCGTCGGCGGTGTGTGCGGCAGCGCCGTCGACCTCTCCGCCGCGATGACCCGGATGCTGCGTGATGCGGGCAGCACGCCGGTCGACTCGATCTTCCACGACCCCGAGATCGATGGGCCCGCACCCTCGCGGGCGCGGCTGTTCGTCCTGAGCACCCCTGGTCAGCAATGGCTGGCGCGGCGGCGGGTGGCCGCCCTGCCCGACGCGGAGGTCCTCGTCGGATCCGCCCCCGATAGTCCGGATTCATCCGCGGACCCGGTCGCGCCCCCGTCGGGTGACGAGGGCCCCGACGCGCTGGTATCCCAACTGGTCCTGGCCGCGCGACTCGAGATGGCCGCGGTGTACGCCGATCTACTGGGAGCGGGGTAGTGGTGCGCGTCCTCGAGGGCCTGGTCCGTCCCTACGCGTGGGGGTCGCGCACCGCGATCGCCACGATCCGCGGCCTGCCGACGCCGTCCGCGCATCCGGAGGCCGAATTGTGGTTCGGCGCGCACCCGGCAGGTCAGGCGCAGTGCCTCGATGCCGGCGGACTCCCCGAGGAGGGGCTGCTGACGCTGATCGAGACCGATCCGATCGCCGCCCTCGGGTCGCCGGTCGTCGATGAGTTCGGGGTGCGGCTGCCGTACCTGCTGAAGGTGCTCGCGGCCGAGGAGCCGCTGTCGCTGCAGGCGCACCCGAGCTCGGCGCAGGCCGCCGAGGGGTTCGCCCGGGAGAATGCCGCCGGAATCCGGCTGGACGCGCCTGAGCGCAATTACCGCGACCCATGGCACAAGCCGGAGGTGGTGCTCGCGGTGACACCGTTCGACGCACTTGCCGGATTCCGCGACCCGGCTCGCACGGTCGACCTGCTGCGCGAACTAGCACTGCCGGCCATGGACCCCTACCTGGGCATGATCGCCGGTCAGCCCGACAGCGACGGGCTGCGCGCCCTGTTCACAACCTGGATCACACTGCCCGAGTCGGTGCTCGCCGACCTGGTGCCAGCGGTCATCGATGCCGCTGTCGGGGTGCTGGCCGCGGGTGGGACTGCGTTCGACGACGAGCTGCGCACTTTGCTCGAGCTGGGCGAGGCGTATCCGCGCGACCCTGGTGTCCTCGCGTCGCTGCTGCTCAATCGAATCCATCTGGAACCCGGTGAGGCGCTCTACCTTGCGGCGGGCAACCTGCACGCCTACCTGCGCGGCACGGCGATCGAGATCATGGCCAACTCGGACAACGTGCTGCGCGGCGGACTGACCCCCAAGCACATCGACGTGCCCGAGCTGTTGCGCGTCCTCGATTTCACCCCGGTGCACCCCGCCGATCTATCTCCGCAGGTGTCGGTCCTGGGCGCCGAGCGGATCTACACGACACCGGCACCGGAATTCCGACTCTCGCGGGTCGAGCTCGACGGCACCGGCCTGCGCCATCCGTCGACCATCTCCTTCGACATGCCCGGTCCGCAGATACTGGCGGTGACGTCGGGACGCATCGAGGTTCGGGGTGGCGGAGAGTCGGTCACCGCGAAGTCGGGTCGGGCGGTGTGGCTCGCTGACTCCGATCCCGACGTCATCGTCGCCGCCGCCTCGTCGCAGGCGGTCTTCTACCGGGCGCGCGTCACGATCTAGAGCGCCCGGACCGGACTAGGCGATGCCCTCCAGGGCGTCGATCAAGGCCAGTTCGGCAGGGCCTGCGACCCCGGTCAACGTGATTGGGGCCCCTCCGACGGAGACGTCGATCCGCGAGCCGTCGCCGGCCGACGCCTCGACGTGCGCCCACGTGCGGGCTCTCGAGCGGCGCTGTAGCCGGACCCGTAGGACGGAGTCATCGGCGCACGTCTCGTCGACGACGTCGACGACCGCGAGACCGGTCGAGCCGCCACCGTGGTCGGGGTGCAGCGCCAGAACCCCGGGGTCGTCGACGAGTCGGCACAGCGGCGCCCATCGTCGCGGGTCCGGGGAGTGCACGCCGATGGACGCGCCGGCGCCGATACACCGCAGGACGAGCAGCGCGACCACCGCGGAGTCGCCGGTCAGCCCGCACGAGTGCGCCGGCGAGGAGAACAGCGGCACGGTCACGGCGCGGCCGCGGGGGTCGGCACCGATCAGCGGACCGTCGTCGCCGAGTCGGAACCGCCAGCGGCGCAGCGCCGCAGCGTCGGTGGCCAGGCGCGGCAGGCGCATCCGGGGCAGGTGAGGGACGGGAATCCGGTGCATCAGGGCGAGGCCCTGACGCCCGTCGAGGGGGTCGAGGCACGACGGTGTCGAGCGCAATATCCGCCCGGCGCCGGGCACCTCGGTCGTCCCCACCAGCCCGTGCAGGACGGGTGCGTCGAGAGGTCCCGACAGGCGTAGGACCGTCGTCGTCGAGACGGCGTGGTCGGTGGACAGTCCCCGCAATGCTGCTGGCGTAGCGTCGGCCGTCACGGCGAAGGTCCGCCACGTCGCGATGCCTGCCACCGCCTCGGTGGGAGTCGTTTGCACGATCGTCTCACCGTTGCTCGACAGGGGCGCGAGGTGTGGGCCCAGCAGGTGCTCGGTGTGTTCCCGCAGATCGGCGGCCGACAACGGGGTGGCATGCATCCCCCGGGCGCCCAAGAGCGCGGCCAGCCGTCGGGTGAGGGTGGCGGCGGTGCGCAAGGCGGTCGCCGTCGCGTGGGGACCGGTCGGAGCGATCTCCGTCGCCGATAGACGCGCCACGACGGCGACCCGACGCGACGCGGCAAGGGGCAGCGGTCCGAGGGTTTCGCGGTAAGCGGCCGCGACGGTGCCCGCGCCGCAGTAGCGGTGTTCGACCACCACGAGGTCCAGCGTCACCGGCACCCGGCACGAGGCACGGAACTGCGCCAACAGTGCGAGGTCCAGGTGCGCGTCGCGGCCGAGCAGGGCCGCGGACTCGGTTGTGGTGTGGTGGCGCACGACGGGGGTGCCCGGCTCGACCGCGACCGCGGTGAGAAGTGTGTCGCCGTCGGCGCGCACGCCGACCGGGGTGTTCCCGTCCAGGTTGGGGTCGGCGCCCGCCGGGACGTCGACGGCGATCGGCACGCGCAGCGTGAAATCGTTGACCGTGCAGGCGCGATCGGCCCGACCGCTGCGACCTACCCGGTCGACGAGAGAAGTGATGGGCACGACGAGTCCCCCGATTCGTGGTGTGTGGGCGCAGCCCCCCGGCGGTAGCGCAGGTGTGACGCTAGCGCAGCGGACGCGGCGCCGTTGCGGTTTCCCGCCGGCCGCACTGCCTCACTGGGTGGACGACTGACCTCGGGTCGCCGGACGTACGGCGGCGGTGAGCTGGTCGCCGAGCCAGGTCTCATAGTCGTCGGGTGACCATCCGCAGCGCCGGATCAGCCGGTCGGCAACCTCTGCCGATGTGAGCGTCCAAATGATGTCGTGCAGGTGTGCGCGCCCGCCGGGGATATCGGGGATGCCGTGGCTCTCCTCGAGGCGGTCGAGGGCGTGGCCGTTGCCGGTGCGACGCTCCCCATCGATCGTGGCGACGAAAGCGCGTAGGTCGGTGTCGCCGCCGGAGCCACCCTGCAGGAGTACGCCGAGGAGTGGGCCGACGCGCTCGAAGATCAGCCGCGACAGGTGCGCGTATGCGCGGAAGAAGGCCTCGGGGTCGCTGCTGGTGCTCAGGGCGAGGAACGCGGGGCGCTGACTCATCGGTGTCGGGTCGTCGTCGCCGGCGAGCATGACGTCGTAGACGCCCTTGACCACTTGGGCCTTGCCGCCGATGGAGTTGTACACCGTTTGGGGGCTGACGCCGGCGGCGTCGGCGAGTCGCGCGACGGTCATGCCGTCGTAGCCGCCCGCGAGGAGCATCTCCCGGGCCGCGTCGATGATCCGTGCGCGCGTCACCCGGGCGGCCTCTCGGCGCGCGGGACTGTCGTAGGACCGTCGTTGTGCCATTGCCCTCGCCTGTCCCATTACTTAGAATCACATTCCAGTGGAATTAGGATCCACGACCGCATCGTGTTCCGGGCGATCGCTCGGGCACACGGCGTCGCGGCGGTCCACGGTCCCGCGGCGGCCGGGCGCCCTTACGAAATGACGACGATCCACATCTACCGAACCGTGGGCGACCGTCTCGCCGAGCATTGGGGCGTACGCGACGAGGTGGGCGCGATGGTACAGATGGGCGTGCTGCCGCCACCGGACCTCGCGGCCCTCGACGCGGTTGCACGCTGAGAATCGTCGAAATCGTGGCAATCGCGTCCCGGGTGACTGCCCGGCGTGCAAGAGTGGCGTCGTCGTCGGCGTGACACGCGGTCGATCCGGGGGGATCGCACCGAGCCGGCACAGTCGGGGTTCGGGGGAACACCATGGTCAGACAGTTGACGACGCGTGCCCAGGTGAGCGGCTACCGCTTCCTGTTGCAACGTGCCGAGCACACTCTCGTGCGCTGCGATGCCCGGATGCTGCACGATCCGATGCGGGCGCAGCGCCAGTCGGTCACGATCGGCCTCGTCATCGCGATCCTCGTTGCCGCGGGGTGCGGGGTGTACGGGCTGATCCGGCCGGTCGGATCGGTCGCCGATGCGCCGATCGTGCTCAACCGTTCCGACGGCGGGCTCTACGTCGTCGTCGAAGGCACCGCGCACCCCGTGCTCAACCTCGCCTCGGCACGCCTGGTCGCCGGGACGGCGGCCGAGCCGAAGACGGTGTCGGCCGGGGCGCTGCGCGATCTGCCCCGTGGGCCGACGCTGGGAATCGTCGGCGCGCCCAACGCTCTCGGGTCCGGTGCGGCCCCGGCCTGGACGGTGTGCGACGCGGCGAGCGCCGACGGTGATGCCCCGTCGCGCACGGCCGTCGTCATCGGCGACGGTTCGGAGTCGGCCGGCCTGGCCGCAGGTGCCGACGCCGGGTTGTTCGTCGTCGTCGACGAACAGGCCTACCTCGTCTACCGGCTCGGGCGCGGGAGTGCGGCGCGGACGGTGCGCGCGCCGCTTGACGCCGACGCCGAGCCCGTGCGCCGGGCGCTGGGCCTGCACGGCGCGGTGGCGAGACGGCTGTCGCCGGGGATGGCCAATGCCATCGAGGAGGTGGCGCCACTGGCCGTGCCCGAGATCTCCGGTGCGGGCGGGGCCGGTGCGCTGGGGATGCCCATCGGCACCGTCTTCGCGGTGTCGTCCCTCGACGGGGGCGCCGAACACTTCGTCGCACTGGCCGACGGCATCGCGCCGGTCACCGCCGTGGCCGCCCAGATGCTGCGCCTGTCCGGCGACTCGTCGTCGGAACGGGTGCCCACGGTGTCGCCGGCCCGCGCCGCGCAGGCCCGGGTCGTCGACCTGCCGGCGACCTCGCACTTCCCCGTTGCGGTGCCGCGGTTGGTGAGCGTCGCCGATGCGCCCGTCATCTGTCAGCGCTGGTACCGACCCCCGGGTGCGCCGGCCGCGGTGACCGCGCTGCTGACCGGACACACGATCCCCGGACCGACGCCGGTAGTACCGGTGGGCGCGGACGGCTCCGGGCCGCGCGCCGACGAGATCCGCGTCGCACCGGGAACCACCCACGATGTTCGGGTGAGCGGCATGGACCCGCGTAACCCGCGCCGGCACGGTCGGTTCCTCGTCGGCGATACCGGCGTGCGGTACGCGGTGGCCGACGACGCGACGGCCGGGGTACTCGGGTTGGGCGAGGCGGCCACGGCGCCGTGGCCGATCCTGTCCCTGTTGCCGGCCGGGCCCGATCTGTCGCGCGCCGCAGCGCTCGTGGCGCACTCGCGCTTCCAGGGGTGACCCAGCACCGTTTCGGCAATTCCTCGTCGATCGGCGCAGGATTGCCGAAACCGTGAGGGGGTGATGCTCAGTCGGCGAGTGAGAGGACCAGTTGCTCCCATTGCTGCACGATCTCGTCCTGCGTGAGGCCCTCGGCCTCGGTGAGGAACAGCACCGCGTCCGCCTGCAACGGGGCCTCCACGGCCAGGGCGGCGACCTCGGGACGGGCGACGCCCATCTGCGTCAGCAGCATCCGCACATGTGTGGTCGAGGCCATCACCACCGGCATCGTGAACCGCTGCATTCCGATGCTGGCGATGGCCTCGGCGAGGATTTCGCGGTGGGCGAGGGTGTGTTCGAGGCGGGCGCGACCGTAGGCGAGGAGGCGCTGCAGTGGGGACGCGCCGGGGCCCAGTGGTGGGGGGCCGAACAGGTACCCTCGCTGCAGATTGCGCTCGTCGTGGTCGATGAGGGCCCGCATCAATCCGGTGCGGCTTCCGAATCGACGGAACAGCGTGCCCTTGCCGACGCCCGCGGCCCGTGCCACCTCGTCCATGGTGACCGTGGCGGCGCCCTGTTCGGCGACCAATCGCGCAGCGGCGTCGAGGAGTTTCACCCGGTTCTGGGCGGCGTCGGCGCGCTCGTCCGGCCCGGCCAGCAGGTCTTCACCCACCAGCGGGAGCGCATCGTCGTCGCCATCCACGTGATGAGCCTAACTCTTCGTCTCGGGCAGATTTCGCGGCCGACGCGCGTTACACCGGTCATGCCTGCACCCCACACCGTCGCCGTGCTGCTCGGCAGCCTGCGAAACCAGTCCGTGAATCGCCGCCTCGCCCGGATCGCCGTCGACAGCGCGGGGCCCGACACCGTGGTCTCGATCGTCGAGGGTCTGGGCGACCTGCCCTTCTACAACGAGGACATCGACCCCGACACCCCCGACGGTGCCGGGTCGGTGCTCGAAGAGGGGGTGGCGGCGGTGCGGGCCGGGGTGGCATCGGCCGACGCGGTCCTCGTGGTGGCGCCGGAGTACAACGGCTCGCTGCCCGCCGTCCTGAAGAACGCGATCGACTGGTTGTCGCGCCCGTACGGCAGGGGCGCACTGGTCGACAAGCCGGTGGGGATCATGAGTGCTTCGTCGGCGCGTGGTGGTGGCGAGCGCATGCGCGCCGATGCCGTCAAGGCCATCGGGATCGCCGGCGGGCGCATCGTCGAAGAAGTCCATGTCGGCCTGCGCGCGAGCGAGGTCGGATCCCAAGGCGAGGTTGACGAGGCGATTGTGTCGCAGGTCACACGGGCAATCGAGGTCCTCGTGGACGCCGTCGACGCCTCCGTCGGCGTCTGAATCGGCGGTCTCGGCGGCCCGGCGGCACGACACGCCGAACACGCCGAGACACGCCGAAGAGTTGAGATCGTAAAAGCCTGCGACCAGCGAGTTTCATGA
>CAZVVS010000170.1:0-10266 GCA_964630585.1 uncultured Gordonia sp. | reverse complement strand
CCGGCTCGGTGATTGCGTGGCGGCGTTCGCGTCGGCGCTGCGCGACGAGGTGCGCAAGTCCATCGACCTCCCCGTCGAAGAGACGGTGGAGTTCGAGATCGTCTCCGACCAGCCGTGGTCGGGATTCAACTACTACCTGGGCGACTATCGCTCCCGTGTCGCGATCAACACCGATGTGCCGCAACACTTCTCGGCGTTGCCGCACCTCGTCGCGCACGAGGCCTATCCCGGGCACCACACCGAGCACTGCCGCAAAGAGAAGCTCCTCGTTGGCGGTGGGCAGGAGGAGCAGACGATCTTCCTGGTCAACACCCCGCAGTGTCTGATGGCCGAGGGGTTGGCCGACCATGCGCTGCGCGCGGCCGTCGGCCCCGACTGGCCGCTGTGGGCGGAGACGATCTACGCCGACCTCGGGTTGCGCTTCGACGCGTACCGGGCGACGGCGGTGGGTGAGGCTACCGCCGGGCTGCTGGCCGTGCGTCAGGACGCCGCACTGCTGCTTCACGACCGCCGCGCCGACGCCGACGAGGTCGCGGCGTTCCTGTCGCGCTGGCTGCTGGTGGGCGAGGACCGCGCGCGACAGATGCTGCGCTTCCTCACCTCCCCGCTCTGGCGCGCCTACATCAGCACCTACGTCGAGGGCTACCGACTCCTCGGCGAGTGGCTCGACGCGACCCCCGGAGGTCGCGCCGCGAACTTCAACCGCCTCCTCGACGAGCCCCTGACCCCGGCGCTCTTGCGGGCGGAGTTGGCACACTAAACTCATCGGCATGGCTGAGGCGAATGATGCAACGTCGGTGAACACGATGTCCCTGGCGGAGCTCGACCCCGACGTTGCCGCGGCGATGAACGGCGAGCTGTCGCGTCAGCGCGACACCCTGGAGATGATCGCGTCGGAGAACTTCGTGCCGCGCGCGGTGCTGCAGGCGCAGGGCAGCGTGCTGACGAACAAGTACGCCGAGGGGTACCCGGGGCGGCGCTACTACGGCGGCTGCGAGTACGTCGACGTCGTGGAGGACATCGCCCGGGACCGCGCCAAGGAGCTGTTCGGCGCCGAGTTCGCCAACGTGCAGCCCCATTCGGGTGCCCAGGCCAACGCTGCGGTACTGATGGCCTTGATGGAGCCGGGCCAGACTTTGCTGGGCCTCGACCTCGCGCACGGCGGGCACCTGACCCACGGCATGCGTCTGAACTTTTCCGGCAAGCTCTACGAGAACGCCTTCTACGGCGTGAGCAAAGAGGACTTCCGCGTCGACATGGACGAGGTGCGCAAGATCGCCCTCGACACCCGGCCCGCCGTCATCTGTGCCGGCTGGTCGGCCTACCCCCGTACCTTGGATTTCGCCGCGTTCCGTGAGATCGCCGATGAGGTGGGAGCCAAGCTGTGGGTCGACATGGCCCACTTCGCCGGCCTCGTGGCCGCCGGTCTGCATCCGAGCCCCGTGCCGCACGCCGATGTCGTGTCGACGACCGTTCACAAGACGCTGGGCGGTCCGCGCTCGGGCCTCATCCTGGCCAAACAGGAGTACGCGAAGAAGCTCAACTCGGCGGTGTTCCCCGGCCAGCAGGGCGGTCCGCTGATGCACGTGATCGCCGCGAAGGCCGTCGCGCTGAAGGTTGCCGGGACCGAGGAGTTCAAGGCCCGGCAGGAGCGCACCCTGTCCGGTGCAAAGATCCTCGCCGAGCGGCTCACCGGCTCCGACGTCGCCGATGCGGGCGTGTCGGTGTTGACCGGCGGGACCGACGTGCACCTGGTGCTCGTGGACCTGCGTGACAGCCCGCTCGACGGCCAGCAGGCCGAGGACCTGCTCCATGAGGTGGGTATCACCGTCAACCGCAACGCGGTGCCCTTCGACCCGCGTCCGCCGATGGTCACCTCGGGGCTGCGCATCGGCACCCCCGCGTTGGCTACCCGTGGATTCGGCGACGAGCAGTTCGCCGAGGTCGCCGACATCATCGCGACCGCGCTGGCCGCGGGGACGTCGGCCGACGTCTCGACACTGCGTGCTCGCGTATCGACGCTTGCGCTGGACTTCCCGCTGTACGACGGCCTCGAGCAGTGGGGACTCATGAGCCGGGTCTGAGACCGGGTATCCTATTGGGTTGTGAGCATCCTGGACACCGACGAACTCGTCATCGCACTGGAGAAGGCTCTTCCCGAATTGTCGGAGGAGCACCAACTCGACATCGCCGTGTGGCAGCCGCACGACTGGGTTCCGTGGGACGCGGGTCGTAACTTCGCCTTCCTCGGCGGCGAGGACTGGGATCCCTCGGACAGCACCATGTCCGATGAGGCCAAGGCCGCGCTGATGGCGCTGTTGCTGCTCAAGGACAACCTGCCGTCCTACCACCGCGTCCTCGCGATGTTCTTCCCCGCGTTCTCCGACTGGCGCGCCCTCGTCGGGACGTGGACCGCTGAGGACAACCGGCACGCGATCGTCCTGCGCGATTACCTGGTGGTGACGCGTGCGGTCGACCCCGTCGACGCGGAGAACCGTCGTCGCATCCACGTCGTCGCCGGTTACCGCCAGCACGAGGAGGATGTCGCGTCGCTGACGCCGATGAGCGTGCTCGCTCTGCTGGCCGTCCATGAGCTGCAGACCGCCGGGTTCGCCGAGCGGATGCGCGGGGCGGTCACCGACGACGTGCTGGCGCAGATCCTCACCAAGATCCACGCGGACGACGCCTCGCAGGCGCGCTACTTCATCGGCTTCCTCGGCGCCGGAATGGTCGCCGACCAGGATGCGACGGTGTCGGCGATCGACTGGGCGCTGACCGATATCGCCCCCATCGGCTCGGACGTCGCCGACTTCGACGAACAGTTCGCTCTGATCGCCGACTACGAGAACGACCAGACCCGTGCGGCGATCGCCAAGGCCATCGTCGACGGCGTCAAGCTGAACAGCGTCGAGGGACTCTCCGACGAGGCGCAGGCCGCGAAGGAGCGCATCCTCGCGCTGGCCGCCGGCGCCTGAATCTGTTTGCGCAAAGTTAACGTGGCGCGCGGCGCGTCATCCGTGATGCCCGCCACAGCGGCGTAGCGTCGGAGTCGATGGACCGGAGGGGAAACCGGTTCATCCGGGAGGTCCGAGAATTCGTGGAGCACAGCGACACGAGGGGACCGGCCCCGGTCCTCGGCTTGCGCGGCTGACCAGCCGCAACAGCACGGATCGACCGGTCACCTGCAACACCCCGTCCGCGCGGGTGCCGCGCCGGCGTAGGAGTCCGCGTGACTACTCGCACCTATGTCCTCGACACGTCCGTGTTGCTCTCCGACCCGAAGGCCGTGACGCGCTTCGACGAGCACAGCGTGATCCTGCCGCTGGTGGTTATCAGTGAGCTCGAGGGCAAACGCCACCATCACGAGTTGGGCTGGTTCGCCCGGGAGGCGCTGCGCCACCTCGACGACCTGCGCTTGGAATACGGCAGGCTCGACGAGCCGATCCCGATCGGCGAGTGCGGCGGGACCCTGCAGGTCGAGCTCAACCACACCGACCCGAGGGTGTTGCCCAGCGGATTTCGCACCGACGACAACGATTCGCGCATCCTCGCCTGTGCGCTCAACCTGCGCGCGGAGGGCCGCGACGTCACGCTCGTCACCAAGGACACGCCGCTGCGGGTGAAGGCCGGGGCGGTAGGACTGGCGGCCGACGAGTATCACGCGCAGGACGTCGTCGTCTCCGGGTGGACCGGGATGACCGAGCTCGAGGTGACCGCGGCGCAGATCAACTCGCTCTTCGACGAAGGTGTCGTCGACATCGACGAGGCACGGGACATGCCCTGCCACACCGGCATCCGGTTGCTCAGCGGACGGTCGAGCGCACTGGGGCGGGTCAATGCCGAGAAGCGCGTGCAGTTGGTGCGGGGCGACCGCGAGGCATTCGGCCTGCACGGGCGTTCGGCCGAGCAGCGCGTCGCGCTGGATCTACTGCTCGACGACAGCGTTGGGATCGTGTCGCTCGGTGGCAAGGCGGGCACCGGAAAGTCGGCGCTCGCCCTGTGTGCCGGCCTGGAGGCCGTCTTGGAGCGTCGGACCCACCGGAAGGTCGTCGTGTTCCGGCCGCTGTACGCGGTCGGCGGGCAGCAGCTCGGTTACCTGCCGGGCAGCGAGGCCGACAAGATGGGGCCCTGGGCGCAGGCGGTCTTCGACACGCTGGAGGGCCTGGCGTCGACTGAGGTCATCGATGAGGTCGCCTCGCGCGGCATGCTCGAGGTGCTGCCGCTGACGCACATCCGCGGACGGTCGTTGCACGACTCGTTCGTCATCGTCGACGAGGCGCAATCGTTGGAGCGCAACGTACTGCTGACGGTGCTCTCACGGCTCGGGTCGGGGTCGCGGGTCGTGCTGACGCACGACGTTGCGCAGCGCGACAACCTGCGAGTCGGGCGCCACGACGGCGTGGCCGCGGTGATCGAGAAGCTCAAGGGTCATCCGCTCTTCGCCCACGTCACGCTGACGCGCTCGGAGCGCTCGCCCATCGCCGCACTCGTCACGGACATGCTGGAGGAGTTCACGTAGGCCAACGACCAAGAGCACTCGACCACCGGCCCCGTTGGGTCGGTGGTCGAGTGTTTTGCGGTGGACGAGTGCCCGCGACGAAGGAGCGGGTGTGCCGAGACCGTCAGCTCTGCGTGATGGTGCCGAGCACCTGCGGGATCAGGCCGACCAGCGATTCGGCGACGCGGCCGATGCTCCCGGTGCCGCCGTTGTTGGTCGCGTCGCCCGGGCTCGTGCCGGCGGCGTCACCGGTCGGCGCCGCGGCGTTCACGCCGATCGTGATCTTGGGCGACTTGGCGGGATCGAGCCACTTGAGGATCTTCACCATCGAACCCTCGGGGACAGCGACGCAGCCCTCCGTCGGCGAGTTGTTGGTGACGTGCAGGAAGATCGCCGACGCCTTACCCGGGGTACGTGACGGATTGTGGGCGATGTTCACCGCGTAGTCGTAGACGGCGCCCATGTTGTAGAGGTTTTCGGCCTCGCGGCTGGGCATGCGGTCCTTGGTGACCAGCGTGTTGTAGGTGGGGGACTTCATGTCCGAGTCCCACCAGTCCTTGGTAGTGACCTGGCGGTACGGCATCTTGGTGCCGGGGTTGGGCTTGCGGCCGAAGGCCTGGTCGAGGGCGAAGGTGCCACTGGGTGTACGCGGCACGTTG
Organism: uncultured Gordonia sp.; assembly: GCA_964630585.1. Taxonomy (GTDB): domain Bacteria; phylum Actinomycetota; class Actinomycetes; order Mycobacteriales; family Mycobacteriaceae; genus Gordonia. Next base: position 5,109 of record CAZVVS010000170.1, on the reverse strand, counting down.
TCCTTGGGCTCACCCTGGCCCTGCGCACCGAAGAACGCCTTCACCGGTTCGACGACGATCTTCCAGTTTCCGTCGGTGCCCTTCTCGTAGGCGGTCAGGGTTCCGGTGGTGTCCGACGCGCTCTTGCCGGTTGCGACGATGAGCTGCGTGGTCGAGGATGCGGCTTGGTGGGAGTCGCCGTTGCCGACCAGCGCATCGAGCACGTTGTTCAGCACGGAGTCGACCGACCCGTTGCCGCTGCTCGGCGCAGCGTTCACCGTCGTGGGGACCATCAGCACTGTCGCAGTAGCCGCGGCAGCGAGTCCCATCAGTCCCAAATTTCTCTGCAGTAACTTCAACACCACTCCAGTGTGCCAGCCGGATTCGGCTAATCAGTCACACAAGGATCACGGTGCGGCATGGATCCGGTCAAGGCCCTAGGGCCCTTTCGGAGCCGTCTGGTGCGCAGTAGCGTCGGAATGGGGCGCAGAGGAAGGAAGCGCTATGAGCGACTACGAAGTGAAGATGGTGGTCCTGTCCACCGACAACCTCGACGAATCCATCGCCTTCTATGAAGGGCTGGGCATGTCGTTGAAGTTCCGCGACGGTGCGCAATACGCCGCACTCGACGGCGGACCGATCACCCTGGCGCTGGCCACACCGATCGACCATCCGATCCACGGGCAGGTCGTCGTCGGTATCAAGACCGCTGATGTCGATGCCGCGGCCAAGGCGATCGAGGCCGGGGGCGGCGGCATCATCAAGGGTCCCTACGACGACGCCCACGAGCGCCGCGCAGTCGTCTACGACAACAAGGGCAACGGGCTCGTCTTCTACAGCCCGCTCAAGCGGTAGCGCGTCGTCGACGTCAACCGCTGACCAACTCGAACCCGACAGCACGTCGGCCGCCGAAGTCGTCGCGCACCGGCGTCGTGCGCTGAACCTGGTCGAAGGCCTGCTTGCCAACGGGTGTGTCCGGGTCGAGGACTTCGAGGTACACGCGGTGCTCTGCCAGCGCTTCGACTGCCGCGGTGACATCGGCGCCGCTCACCGCGACGGCATGGGTGGCCAGCGGGCCGTTCTCGAACAACCATCGTGGATGGGAGGCGGGCAGCGCCTCGCAGGCCTCGCGGACCGCGGCGGCGAACTCCATGTGGTCTCGCTGATTGGGAAATCCCGGCGCCCACTCGGGACCGCCATACGTGGCCAACACGACGTCGGGTGCGATTCGGCCGATCGTCTCGGTGATCTTCGCGCGCAACTCCGGGGTGTTGAACACCTCGCTGTCGGGAAATCCCCAGAACTCGACCTCGTTCACCCCGACTCGCGCGGCCGATGCGATCTGCTCGTTCTCCCGCAGCGGCCCGCATTCCTGCGGTGACATACCCTCGATGCCGGCCTCGCCGCTCGTGGCCAGACCGTAGACGACGCGTTTGCCCTCGCCGGTCCACCGGTTGACCGCCGCGGACATCCCGTACTCCGGGTCGTCCGGGTGGGCGACGAGGACCAGGGCCGTTTGCCAGTCGTCGGGGAACTGCGCCAGTTGCGCCATGGTCCCAGGCTACCGAGGCAGACCCGGTGTCGCGTGGACATGGAAGTCGATGTGATCGGCCGGTGCGGCACGACGCCCCTCGTCGACATCGAGGAAGCGGTTCGCCGATTCGTAGCCGCGCGCGATGAGCTCGTCGGCGTGGGAGAAGTCCAACGGTCCGACGTCGAGGGGACACGGTGGGGGCAGGACGCGCAGATCCACGCGGCCGGTGTATTCACGGATGTCCCGGACGAGGCGCTGCTGGATCAGTAGCGACATGGTTTGCAGGATCGTGCCCGCCACCGTCGTGGGCGGTTCGACCAGCGCGCACGGGTATCCGCACGGAAGCACATAGATGATGTCGGATCCGGATTCGACGGCGTGTGAAACGGGCGTGTTGTCGGCGACACCGCCGTCGACGAGGATCCGTCTGTCGAGCTCGACGGCCGGGAAGATGCCCGAGATCGCACTGCTTGCCAAGACCGCCTCGGCCGCAGGTCCACGGTCGATGTCGACCTGCTCGCCGGTGAGCAGGTCGGTGGCCACGACGGTCAAGGGTGTCGTGGCTTCCTCGATCCGGGTGAAGTCCAGGTGGGTCTCGATCAGCGAGCGCAACCCGCGAGAGCTGAACAGAGCCGACTGCCTCCCCACGACGGCTTTCAGTAGCTGGCCAGCACCAGGCCGAAACAGTTGCCATGCACTCAGCGAGCGCCACACCTCGCCCAACGAATCCACGACCTCGGGCGTGACACCCCGATTGGCGACGTAGGCGGCGTTGAGTGCTCCCGCCGACGTCGCGACCAACGTGTCCGGCTTGATCCTGCGCTCGGCGAGGGCGCGCAGCATCCCCACCTGCAGAGCGCCGAGATTGGCCCCGCCGGACAGGACGAACGCAGTGGACACGAGTACCTCCGATTCCACAGTAGGCCGGAGGTGGCGGTCAGTGGTTTCGGGCTCAGCGCTTCCGGTCGAGGTTGGCCATCTTGAGCACGTCGAGACGGCTGTCGAGCTCTTCCTCGCTCAGCGTGTCGCCCACGTGGCCGAGGTCGATCACGGCCTGACGGATCGTCTTGCCCTCCTTCAGTGCGTGCTTGGCAACGGCGGCCGCAGCCTCGTAGCCGATCGCGCTGTTGAGGGGCGTGACGATCGAGGGTGAGCTTTCGGCCAGCGTGCGCAGCCGCTCGGTGTTGGCGACAAGGCCGCTGATGCACCGGTCGGCGAACAGGCGCGAAACGTTGGTCAGCAGGGTGATCGACTCGAGCACGTTGCGCGCCATCATCGGGATGTAGACGTTGAGCTCGAAGTGGCCGTTACCGCCGCCCCAGGTGACCGCGGTGTCGTTGCCGATGACCTGGGCGGCGACCTGCGTGACCGCCTCGGGCAGCACCGGATTGACCTTTCCGGGCATGATCGAGCTGCCGGGCTGCAGGTCGGGGAGTTGGAGCTCGCCGAGGCCGGTCAGCGGCCCGGATCCCATCCACCGGATGTCGTTGGCGATCTTGGTCAGCGAGACGGCGACGGTCTTGAGCTGGCCCGACAATTCGACGAGACCGTCGCGTGCGGCCTGCGCCTCGAAGTTGTCGGTCGCCAGACGCAGGTCGTCGACGCCGGTGAGTTTCACCAGTTCCACGACGACCTTGGTGCCGAAGCCATCGGGGGCGTTGAGGCCGGTCCCGACGGCGGTTCCGCCGATGGGGAGTTCGCCGACCCGGGGGAGGGTGGCGCGCAGACGCTCAATGCCGGCCTCGATCTGACGGGCGTATCCGCCGAACTCCTGGCCCAGGGTCACCGGCACCGCGTCCATCAGGTGGGTGCGGCCGCTCTTGACGACGTCGCACCACTGGACGCACTTCGCGGCGAGCGCGGCGTGTAGATGCTCCAGGGCCGGGATCAACTGCGTGACAGTCGCCTCGGTCGCGGCGACGTGGGTGGCCGTCGGGAACGTGTCGTTCGACGACTGCGACATGTTCACGTCGTCGTTGGGGTGCACGGTGACGCCGTGAGATGCGGCGATCGATGCGATGACCTCGTTGGCGTTCATGTTGGAGCTGGTGCCCGAACCGGTCTGGAACACGTCGATGGGGAACTGGTCGTCGTGTTTGCCCGCCGCGATCTCGCCGGCCGCGGCGATGATGGCGGCGGCCTTCTCGTCGTCGAGCAGGCCGAGTTCGCGGTTCACCTCGGCACACGCCGCCTTGAGCAGGCCCATCGCCCGGATCTGCGTGCGCTCGAGCGGACGGAAGCTGATCGGGAAGTTCTCGACGGCCCGCTGGGTCTGGGCGCGCCACAGCGCGTCGACGGGGACTTTGACCTCGCCCATGGTGTCGTGCTCGATGCGGTATTCCTGCTCAGCCATGACTAGGCCCTTCCGACGGTGAATAGTTAGGTTGCCCTTTGTTGCCACCGTACTCCGTGGTGCCGGGAGCACTGCCGAGACACCTAGTCATATAGACATATATCTGGATATGATTGAACATATGCGCACCACGATTATTCTCCCCGACAGCCTGTATGAGCAGGTCAAGCAGACTGCGCGCGACGCCGATCAGACGGTGACGTCGTTGGTCGAGGAGGCACTTCGACGGGAGCTGGACCGCCGGTTGGCATCCGGGAAGACGCCGAAGAACGTCATCCTTCCGCGGCCGTTCGACCCCGGTCCCGGTCGCGGCGGGGTTAATGCCGGAGTCGACATCACGAACAACGCGGAGCTGCAAGACCTGATGGATGAGGGTCTCCCGACCGAGAAGCTGCGCTGACATGTTGATGCCTGATGTCGACGTACTGATAGGGGTGTTCCGCCGCGACGATCCTCATCACGAGATGTTGACCGGATGGCTCGAAGCGGCGCTAGCGGATGACGAGACAGTGGCCTTGACCCCGGCAGTCATCGCTGGCTACGTCAGAATCGTGACAAATCCCCGAATCTTTGTGACCCCGACGCAGACTTCCGAAGCCCTCGACCACATTGAGGTACTGCGCAGCAATGAATCGGTGTTCGACGTCGGTCCGGGGCGTCGCCATTGGGAGATCTTCGCTGACCTGTGCCGAGTGGCAGCGGCGAAAGGCTCGCTCGTCGCCGACGCCGCTCACGCGGCGACGGCCATCGAGCACGGCGCCACCTGGGTCACGCTTGACCGCGACTTCGCCCGGTTCCCCGGATTGGACTGGCGGGTGCCGGAGGCTCCCTAACGCGTCGCGGTGGTGAGTCGGCTGGGGACGAGGCTGACTCGGAACGGATCGGTGACGGCAAACTCCTCGTCGCCCGCAGCCCTGGTGTCGACGATGAACTCGCCGTCGTGCAGGCGCCACGCAGTGATCGACGGTTCGGCCGGGTCGACGGTCCAGTAGTGAGGGCACACTGCGCGGGCCAGGCGTTCCTTCTTGAGTAGGAGATCGATACTCCGTGTCGAAGGTGAAAGTACTTCGACCGCCAGCAACGGCGGACCGGGCAGGCCACGCTGGGTCAACGAGCTGATGTCCGCGACCAGCACGTCGGGCTGGAGCACAGTGTCGTTGGCGAGGACGACGTCGAACGGCGCGGTAAGTACCTCGGCGGATTCTGGACAGTTCCGGAGCAGGCCGACGAGCACATTGCGAAC
>CAZVVS010000169.1:0-10271 GCA_964630585.1 uncultured Gordonia sp. | reverse complement strand
ACAGCGGCACGTGCCGGCCGGGCTTCTGCGCCTTCTTCCCCTTCTTGTTCTTGGCCGGACCGCCCTTACGCTGACCGTTCTTCTTTGACGACTTCTTCTTGCTCTTGGCCTTGTCGGCCGGCGTCTCGTCCGACGCCTCCGACTCGGGCTCTTCGCCGGCAACGCCGCCGGACAACTCTTCATTCGTCATCGTTGGGGACTTCCCTTCGCTAGTGGTGGCTAGTGCGGCGTGAGCCGGACCTGCAGTGCGCCGTTCGGTCCGCTGCTCACCACCGACAGCAGGTCTGAGAGGAAACGGCTGACGTTGATCTGCGGCACGATCTGATCGATCGCGGTGTAGATCGGGATGAGCGGGGTCAACGCGTCGTTGAGCGGTGGGGCGATCTTCAGCAGATAGTCGACGAGCTTGTTCAGGAACGCCATGGTCTCGTCCAACACCCCGGGCAGGTTGGCCTGTCGGATCAGGTAGTGCGCAGAATCGAGTGCATTCCGGAATTCCGACATCATTTCGCCGAAGCTCGTTTGCACCCCGGAGAGCGCCGTGGTCAACGGCCCGAGTTCGGCCATGTAGCCCTGGGTGGCGGTGAACATGGTCCGGATCTGCGCGCTGCGCGAGTTAAGCGTGGTGGCGAGCAACTGGCCGCCGACCGACAACACGCGCATCGAATCCTCGGTACCGTCGAGCGCCTCCGCCATGGTCTTCATGAGCCCTGCGGTGTCGTCGGGGGGCAACAACTCCGAGATGGACGTCACCATGGCGAAGAACTCCGAAACCGGAGTGGAAACAGTGACTTGGGACCCGTCGATCACGTCACCGTTCGTGAGCATGGGCCCGGTACCGCCGGTCGGGCGGAAGTCGACGGCGGGCTCCCCGAGCGCCGACCGCGTCGTCACCGCGACAAGGGCGTCGGAGGGGATGCGGCGGGAGGCGTCAAAAGCCAACGTCAGCCGAGCACCGTCGCCGGCGATCGCAACCCCGGTGACCGACCCGATCGGCACTCCCAGCAGTGTCACGCTCGTGCCGTTGGAGACCTGGTTGGAATTGCGGACCAGTACGCTCACCGACGTCCGATCGGCAAACGGGTTGATCCGCAGCACGCCCGTCACCACGTACCCCGCGCCGAGGACCAGGACCAGCACCATCAGCACCGCGTTGATGATCATCTCCCGATGCGACCGCGCCCTCATGGTGCCATTCCGATCATCCGAAGCGTCTTGACGATCTGATCGGCCTGCTCGCGAGCCGGCACCGACGCCACCAAACGCACATTCCACCGCGGATTCTGCGTGAACGGGATCACCTTCTCGGTGATCAAGCGGGCGAGAGCATCAAGGTTCCCCTCACGGGACAACGGTGTCGGCCATCCGGGAAACATCAGGGGCTTGATGACCTCGTTGACCAGGCCGACGGTGCCCTTGAGCTCGGGGACCAGGAATACCAGCGGCTTGAGGTTGAAGGAGAACTTCCCGAGCAACTCGAAAACGGTGACCGCATTGAACACCGTCGACCAGTGGTGCAGCCCCTCGTCGGTGAGCGAGCCGCCGATGATGTCGGCATTCTCTTTCAGCCCGGTGGTGATCCCGTCCACGTCGGTGAGGATGGCCGTCAGCGCCTCGGTGTTGCGCGCCCACGAGACCAACGTTTCAGACAGAGAGGCCGTCATCGCACGGGTCTGGTCCGGATCCTTGGGGAACTGCCCGTTGATCTGCTGGATCGACTGGCCGATCCGGACCATGCCGCCGCTTCCGATGAAGTCGGACAGGTTGACCAGCAGTGCCTCGACCTGGATCGGGCTGCGCACCTGTTCGCGGCCGATGATCGCGCCCGCACCGACCCAGTCTCGGGCTCCCGCGGGGTTCGTGATGGCGACGTAGGTGTCGCCGAGCAGGGTGTCCTGACGGAGCTCGACGCTGGCGGCGCGCGACACCCGGGCCGAATCGTCCATTACCAGGTTCACCCGCACCGACGCGTCGCGCAGCGATGCCTCCCGTACCACGCCGCTACGGACCCCGTCGACTGTCACGCGTGATTGGTTGGGCAGACTGACCAGGGTCGGGAAGTCGACCGACATCGTCCATCCGCGTGCGAAGCGCTCCGGCGTCGGAAGGTTGGCCGGGTCGAACAGCCCGCATGAACTGCACAGGAGTGCACACAGTGCGACGAGGACGGGAGCCATCATCCGCCGTGCTCGTGACGGTGTCATTTGGCACCCCCCGTCATTGCCAGGACTTGGCGCAGGATGTCCGCGTCGACGTGGCTGCCGCCCGCTACCGAGCATGTCCCGCCTCCCAACTTGTTGAGGGCTCGGCAGGCCCCAACGGGGTCGGTGACAGGCATCCGCCACTTGGGCGGTGAGTAGCGCACCCGTACCTGGCCACCGGCGACGACGGTGTGGAACGAGTCGAGTAGCGGCGGTAACAGCGCCAGGAAGTCCTTCACGTTGCGGATTCCGGCCGCGACGAGTCGCACGGTCGGCACGACCGCGTCCATCACCGGCCAGAGGTGCTGGCCATACCGGTCGAGCAGCCCGACCAGCGCCTGAACGATCGGCACGGCGTTGTACATGATGCGCTGGATCCGCAGCAACGACGGGACGAACGTGCCACCGATCATCGGCGCAATCGTGGTCAGCAATTCGGTGAGCACGGGAAGATTGCCATCCATCCCGACGGCCAGGTCACTGAGGTTGTCGATCGTCTCGGTCAGATCCCCGAGCGCGGGCAGCATGTCCGCCGTGGAGCCGTTCGCCACCTGGCGCAGGATGTTGTTGATCACCGGCCCCGTCCCGGCGAGCTCGGCGTTGGCGACCTTGACCAGTCGTTTGGCCGCTTCGGCTGATCCGGGCCCGCCCTTCATCGTGAGCTGGGCGGCGAGATCGGCCACGCTCTCCAGCGATTCGGTGAGTGACAGCGGCGTCTTGGTCTCCGACAACGGGATACACGATCCGGGGCTGCGTTCGGGACCGGGATCAGCTCCGACGACCAGCGACAACTCGCGCACGGCGATGAGCGAGTCAGCGGTGGCCACCGCCCCGGTATTGGTCCGCAACGCCTCATCCCCATCGACGTCGAACCGGACCACGACGTGGTCGGACTCCGGTTCGACGGATCGGACCGTGCCGATGGGCACACCGAGGCGGGTCACCAGGTTCCCGGGATAGAGGCCGACACCGTCGCGCATCTGCGCGCAGTATCCGATCCGCCCTGAAGCGGACGTCGCGACATAGCTGCCCACACCGACACTGCCGGCGACCAGGCCGACCAGGACACCGGTCACCAGCCAGCGCGATTGCAGGATCGATCTGATCAGCATCGGACCCCCTCCGACGGGATGCAGTAGTCGGTGGAGAGGACCACCTTGCTGTGGTCGATGACGACGGTGCCATCGGGCCGTACCGAGTTCTCGAGCCGGCGGATGATCCGACCCGCGCTCTCGATCATCGGCTTGTACTTCTCGAACAAGGGTCGGAACTCGTGACCGATGGCGTCTAGCCGTCGGGTCAGCGGTTCGATATCGCGCAGGTAGATCGTTGACACCCCGGCGGCCCGCTCCAAGATCTGAGCCAGCGTCTCGAGGAAATAATCGAACTGGTGGTAGTACTGCGTGTACGCCGTCAGGAACACCGAGAGTCGACGGACCGCTGCGGTCATGACGTCACCGTTGCGATTTATCTCCCGCGAATAGTCGGCGACCACCTTCAACAGCCCGCCGAAGTCGTCTTGGTGGCGCTGCAGGTTGGTGAGCATCGATTCGACGATCCTCAGATCCTTCTTGATCGCACCCGGATTCGCCGCGAGCCCACTCGACAGCTGCGCCATGAGATCACGGAACACGTCGCCGTCGAGCTGGCCCGACTTCGGCGCGGCCGCCGCGACGGTACCGACCAGCGTGTATGGCAAAGCGGTGTTGGCGACCGCAATCGTATTCCCGGGCAGGTTGCCCGACCCGGCCGGAGCGAGGTCGATGAAGTAGCCGCCCGCCAACGTGAGGAGCTTGACCTGCGCGGACGTCTCCGATCCCAACTTCACGCCGGAATCGACCGACAGCGTCGCATCAACGCGGTCGCCGCGCAGCTTCAGCGCGGTCACCTTCCCGACGTCGACTCCGGCGACGCGGACCCGGTCGCGGACCGAGACCACCTCCGCCTCGGCGAATTGGGCTGTTATCAACCGCTGCCCCGGCCCGATCGCCTGAATCACCCCGGAGGCCGCGAGCAGGCCGACGACCGTGACGATCAGTGCGATGCCCCACCAGACCTCGCTACGGGCGATCCGGGCGGCGCGGCTGCGCGGCGCGGCGGCGCTCATGACGGCTTGCACAGCGTGATCCGCTGGCCCTGGAGAAACATGGCGATCGGCTTCGGTATCTCGGCGCGCCCCTTGCTGCAACGCAGGTCCACGGTCGCCGGCGGTGGGTTCAGCGCCCCGTCGATGGCAGTGACGAGGGCCGGGACGTAGCTGATGATGTCGACCGCCTTCGACAGGTAGGGCAGCAACAGACGGGTGAAGTAGTCACCGTCCGGGTTGGTCGTCCGGGTCAGCCCCATGGACTCCATCAGGTCGTTGACCGGCGCGAGAACCGCCAGCCCGCTCTTGGAGAGTTCCCGATAGTTGTCTTCCAGCCGACCCATCAACAGGGTCAGCTTGTCGATGTAGTCAATCAGTTCGCCGAGTTGTCCCGCCCGCCCGTTAAGGGAGCGCTGTAGCACCGAGAGGTTGTCGACGATGCGGTTGACCACGTCTTCCCGCTTGTCGACGACGTCAAGGATCGTCGACAAGGATGCGATGACCGTGCCCAACCCCGTTCCGTCTCCCTGGATCACCGCCAGCAGACTGGCGGCCAGGTGGTTGAGGTCATCGGGCCTCATCCCCGACAGGACCGGGCCCAATCCGTTGAACACCTGGGTGATGTCGAAGGACGGCACCGTGTGGTCGAGCCCAATGGTCAACTCGGCCGGTGCGTCGGCGTCGCCGCCGGCGACCGACACGTAGCGGGTCCCGGCCAGGTTGAGGTACTTGACCGCCAGCGTGGCGGCCTCGGGAATCGGGTGGGAGCGCACGACCTCCACCGTGACGGTCGCGAAGGTCTGCTCCCCGCCGTCGGATTGCTGGAGGTCGATGCCGGTCACCTTGCCGACCCGCGTGCCGAGCATGCGGACGTCGTTGCCCGGGCGGAGACCGGTGACGTCGGAGAACTCGACCCGGTATGTCTGGGTTGCCTCGTGCAGCGGTTGGCGGATGGCGTTGACGATGAACATTCCCGCGATGACGGCGACGACCGTGAAGAGGGCGAGGCCAATGAGTGAGTGCCGGACACTTTTCACCGCGGCCCCGTCTTCGTCAAGCCCAACGCGGCAGCCACACCGGGGAAACTGCCCACGATGAGATCGACGTTCAGTGCGACACCACCGTCCTTGGCGGGCATCGCCGCGTTGATGTCGTCGATCAGCCTCCGGATCTCCAAGCCGTTGGCACGTGCGTCCGGGAAGGTCGAAAAGGCGCGGTCGTTGAGTGAGCGCCACGCTGGCTGAATCGTGTGCACGAGGCCGAGCACCTGGGGTACCTCCATGCGCAAGAACGCCGGGACCAGCTCGTCGACGAGCCGGGCGATGGTCTGCGCCTGGGCCTCCGGGTAGCCAGGATCCGCCGGCCCCGACCATTCCCAGACCCGCCGCAGGCCGGGCATCAGATCGTCGACGAGTGTCGCCGTGGTCCCGACCAGGGCAGTCAGCTTCGGGATGCTCTCCGCAGTGGACATCGTCTGGGTCGAGACCATGGTCTCGGCCAACCGGCCGACCGCGCCCATCACGGGCAGCAGTCCGGACACGGCTGAATTGACGTTGAGCAGGATCGTGCCCATGTTCGGACCGAATGCATGCTCGTTGAGGTCGGTCAGAGTGCGCAACAAGGCCGGCACAGTCTGGTCTGCGGGCGGCTTCGCCGGCACGAACTCCTCACCCCGCCCCAGGGGACGGCCACCCGGATTCCCCTGCAGCACCAAGGCGGTGATGCCGAAGAGGTTCGACGGCGCATAACTCACCGCCGTGGAGGTGGTCACCACATCCCGGTAGGCGTTGCGGATGCGCATGTCCACGACGCGGCGGCCGTCGAGCGGCGAGGCCACGGAATCGACCGTGCCGATCTTGACCCCGTTGAACGTCACCGCCGTGTGGCGACCGACGCCGTCGGCGACCTCAGAGGTGACCATTCGCAATGGGAAGTCGCGATCGGGGGTCACGCGGAGCACCGCGGCGATGAGGCCTGCGGCTGCTAGGAGGGCGGCGATGAGGGCAACAGCACGCCTGCGCAGCGTCGACGGTGAGGCACTGAGGCCCGGCACGTAGACGACGGTCATGTCCCGATCACCCCTTGAACTCGAGTGGCGTGGTCAGGCCCCAGAAGACGATGCTCAGGACCATGTCGGCGACGACGATCACCACGAGGCTGGCGCGGACGGCGCGACCGGAGGCGACACCGACTCCCTCGGGACCACCGGAGGCGAAGTACCCCATGTAGCAGTGGATCAGGATCACGGCGACGATGAGCAGCGTCACCTTGGCGATCGCCGCAAGCATGTCCCCGCCGGAGATGAACTGTGCGAAGTAGTGGCGGTACGCCCCCGGCGACTCCCCCTGAAAGGCGACGACCGCGGCACATGTCGTGTAACTCGCGATGAGGGTGATGATGAAGGTGGGCACCATGGTGATAAGACCGGCGACGACCCTGGTGGAGACAACGTAGGCGACCGAGCGCAGCCCCATGGCCTCGATTGCGTCGATCTCCTCATTGATCCGCATCGCACCGATCTCTGCGGTCATCCGACAACCGGCCTGCACGGCGAACCCGGCGGCGGCGAGCAACGGCGCAAACTCGCGGGTGATGACGAAGGCCGCGACCACACCGGTCAACGGCGCCATGCCGAGCATGCCGAGCGAGGCGATCGCGGCAATCGCGATCGTGCCCCCGACACCGGCGCCGAGGAGCACCATGACCAGCGCGTTGCCGCCCCCGACGACGATGGCCCCCCGGCCCCACGCGAGGTCGGTGACGGTGGACACGGTCTGCGCCCGATATCGAGACAGCGCGACGGGGATGAGCCCCAAGGCGTTGGCGCAAAAGGTCACCGCCAGACCGGCGCGCGTGAACGAGGCGGAGGCGCGGTCGATCAATCGGCCCGACAGATGGAGCGGGCGGTACTGCGCGGGGACACTCACCATGGCGCCACACCCCCGACGGCTGCGGCGCCGCAGACTATGCGGGGATCAGCGGTACCAGCGCAGCCTCGGTCATCGCGGCGAGGATGTCCACCACGGCCTGCGCCGAGAGGTCCCGGGTGTAGGACCAGCCCTCCACCCCGGCGAACACCATGGCCAGCACGGCATTCACCGCCACACCCGCGGTAGCCTCCTCGACTCGCATCATGTGGACGAGGTAGCCGCGGAGCAACTGCACCAAGGGCTGGTCGACGAAGCTCGCCGAGCCCGCCCGGCCCGCGACCACGGTAAAGCGGTAGACGTTCGCATCGGTCTCCACAAAGTCGACGTACCCGGCGATCAGTCGCCGGAACAGCGTCGCTTCGACTTCCGCGGGCATATCGCTGAGGAGTCGCTGCCCGACGGTTTCCGCCGACAGCGCCGCGGCCAGCCCGGCCTTCGACCCGAATAAGTCGTAGATCAGGGGCTTGGCATACCCGGCCTCTGACGCAATGGCGTCGAGGCTGACGTCGGGTCCGTCGCTGCGGATCACCTGCACCGCCGCGGCAAGGATGCGGGAGCGCTGGTGCGCCCGCTCCTCGTCGGTCTTCGACGGACGGCCGACGGCACGCGCGGTCGGCGAGTGTGTGCTCATTTCCACCGCGCTCTCTCCCACTGGCCGGCCCTTCCCGCGTTCGCCGGCGCATCAGCGTGGTCGGGACTCGGATCGCCCCGATGGTCGATGCCCGGCTGATGCACCTTCCACCTCGATCCCGATCGTATCGATCAACGCGGCCAGCGAGTCGTAGGTACCCACCAGCATCACGAACTCGAGCAGTTGCGGCTGGCTCAGATGCTCGGCGATGCCGGCCCACTCCTCGTCGTCGATGTAACGCCTGGTGACCAGCTGATCGCACGCGGCCACGAGCTCGCGGGTGCGGTCGGGCAACTCGGTGAGGTCGCATGCGGGATCCTCCAGGAGGGCGATCACGTCGACGGGGACTCCCGCGGCGCGGGCCAAGCGACGGTGGTGGTTGAGCTCGTAGGCACTGTTGCGCAGGGCGGCGACCCGCACGATGACGCATTCCGTGTCATGCCGGTTGAGTGTTCCCGACAACATGCTCGAGGCGATGAGGTGCATCCACCCGCGGAACATGCCCCGGTCGCGGGCGATGGTGGCGAACACGTTGAGCCGGGGCATCCGCATCCGTCTGGCGAGGACCCGGCAGATGGCCCAGTTGACGATGCCGAGGTCACCGAACGTGCCCGGTGTGATCCGCGGGGCGCGAGCCGGGACGGTCGAGTCGGACAATTCAGCCGTCCTGCGCCTGCGCGGTGAATGTGAGCGTGGGAACGACACCATCGTTGACCACCGGGTCGGTGATCTCGTAGGTCCGCCCGCCCTGCACGACTGTGGCCTTACCCGCGGCGATGAAGTTCTTGACCCAGTCGGTGTCCGTCCCGTACGGGAGCATGACGCGTCCGCTGCCCTTGGACACCAGCGCCATGACGGGGGTCTTGTAGACGTTGCCCGACTTGCGCCCGACGTGGGTGACCACCGCCATCGGCTTGATCTTGTCGGCGTAGCGCAGCTGGATCGGGTTGACCACCGACTTGTTGACCTTGGCGACCGCCTTCATCGGCTTCGCGCTGTCCACCGGCGCCCCGGGGATCGGGTCCAGCACCATGAACTCCGTCGTCTCCACCGCGCGGTAGGTGCCGGTCAACGCCACCGGCATCAGGTCGTAGGCCTCCTTGGCGGAGATGAAATGCGGGTTCTCATACTGCTTGCCCTTGCCCTTGTACCAGACCTGCGCGCCACCGTCGGCGAGCACATTGGTGACCCAATTGACGTTCCGGGAGTACGACATCGGGATCATCACCCGGTCACCGTCGAGCGGGTACACGCCCATCGGAACCGAGTAGACCTTGCCGGTGTGGCGATCACGGGTGACGACCGTGCCGAACGGTGCGACGAACCAGGTGAAGTTCTTGTAGACGGGGTTGAACAGGTAGCGATTCGCCAGAATCATGGGCTTGCCCAGTGTCATGGGGTGATCTCTTTCAGTGTTTCGGGTTGGTTCGGAGTCGAGGTATTGGCGGGTGTCGGATCAGCGCGCCCGCCGGGCTGCGACCGCGGCCCGCAACTTTGTGACGCCGCGGACGGCGGCGAAGGCAGCGCCGCCCAGTGCGGCCCAACGAGCAAAGTCGGCGGGGACCGGCGCCACGATCTGGGCCGGCGTCTGACGCGGGTAGTCGCGCTCGTGACCCTTGACGGTCGAGGCCTTGGATTCGCTCACTTGTTTCCTTCCGGGCCACCGGGCGAGGTGCCCGTGGTGCCGGGGAGGACCCCGGCGTGCGATTAATCAACTTGAGTAGAGAAATGGACCATAACAGCTGCCGCTGATGACGACAACCCATTGCGGAATATTTTTCTACCGTAGTAGTCTTTTCCGCGTGATGTCCATTCCAGAACGTTCCCTCCATGGCGAAGCCGCCCACTACAAGGGCGGGGTCCACCCCGTCGCCGACGGTTCGGTCGCCTACCTCCAACCCAACGGCGGGCTCGGCGAGGCCAACGTCGGAGTCGTCCTCGGCGACGACTCGACGCTGATCATCGACACCTGTTGGGACCACAAACAGGCGCGACGGATGCTCGACGCCATCGGTCCCCACATCAAGGACCGGCCGATCAGCACGGTGATCAACACCCACAGCAACGGCGACCACTGGTGGGGCAACGCACTCATGCCGGCCGACGCCCAGATCATCACGTCCAAGGCCTCCCTCGACGCGATGAACACCGAGACCCCCTTCGCGTTGGGGTGTGCACGAGCCGCCCTGAAGGTCGCCGCCAGCCTCCCGCTCCCCGGAATGGCCGGCCGCTCGGCGCGCGAGGGCTACCACGAGTTCAAGCCCTTCGACTTCTTCGGCGTGCGTCGTCGCTACCCGGACACGACGTTCAGGGGGCAGACCGAGATCACCGTTGGCGGGCGCAAGCTGGAACTGCTCGAGGTCGGCCCCGCCCACACCCCCGGCGACCTCATGGTGTTCGACCACGAGGCCGGCGTCGTCTTC
>CAZVVS010000168.1:0-10273 GCA_964630585.1 uncultured Gordonia sp. | reverse complement strand
CCGTCAACATCGAAACCACCTACCACGCCCTCACCGGAGCTGAGGACGCCGCGGACTACACACCCTTCGAAGGCATAGTGCTCGCCGACACCTTCCAGATCACCGAAGCTGGCGACAGCATGGACGCGATCATGTTCCCGCAGAACAACGATCGCATCATCAAGCAGCTCGCCGCACCGATCAACGTCATCGTCGGAAACCCGCCCTACTCAGTCGGCCAGGTATCGGCCAACGACCTCAACGCCAATGTCGCATACCCAACCCTCGACGGCAGGATCGGAGAAACCTACGCGGCCAGGTCCACCGCGACCAACAAGAACAGCCTCTACGACTCCTACCTCCGCGCCTTCCGCTGGGCCACCGACCGCATCGGCGACGCCGGCATCGTCGCCTTCGTTAGCAACGGCGGCTGGATCGACGGCAACACCGCCGACGGCATACGACTCTCACTCGCCGACGAATACGCCCGCATCTACGTCTACAACCTGAGAGGTAACGCACGAACTGGCGGTGAACTTCGTCGCCAGGAAGCAGGAAACGTATTCGGAGGCGGCGCCCGGACCACGATCGGGATCTGGATCGGCGTCAAGAACCCGACCCATCCCGGCCCCTGCGAAGTCTTCTACAGAGACATCGGAGATTACCTCAGCGGCGCGGACAAACTAGCCCAGGTTGGCGCAGATACTCTCGCGAGCATCGAGTGGCAGAAGATCATCCCAAACTCTCACGGAGACTGGACTAACCAACGAAACGACGAATACTTCACCTGGCCAGCCATGGGGGAGAAGAAGTCGTCCGGTGTCACCGTTTTCGGATCGTACTCGTCTGGGCTGAAGACTGGACGAGATGCGTGGTGTTACAACTTCTCGCGCGATGGCCTCGTGGATTCGATCGGTGTGTTCATGCGTCAGTACGAGAGTGCGCAGAACCGGTTCGCCGCATACTGCAACGAGAGTGGAGAAGCGAAGCCTACGACCGACACGGTGGCGGAGTTCCTCAGAACAAACGAGGACCTGACTGAAACAGGGAAGATCAGCTGGAACCGAGGTCTGCGCAACGATCTAGCCAAGGGCGCGAAGATTGCCTACTCCGAAGACTCGGTACGTCTCAGCAGCTACAGGCCCTTCAACAGTCAATGGTCCTACCTTGACCGCCGAGTCAATGACATGATCTACCGACTCCCATCGATCTTCCCCACTCATCATCACACCAACCTGGGCATCTACCAGGTCGGAAACGGATCAGCGGTTCCGTTCTCAGTGCTGATGATCGACGGCTTGCCAGACTTGCACGTTACGGGTGCGGGCAGTGGTGGCCAGTTCTTCCCTCGGTGGACATATGCGAAGGACGCAGCGGGCGATGGTGAGTTGGACCTGGCCTCAGCTAGTTCTGACCGTGGCGTTGATCGGTACGGCTACCGACGGCTTGACAACATCACGGACGGCATCCTCACCGAGTACCGAAACGCGACCGGGGACGAGGTGACCAAGGACGACCTCTTCTACTACGTGTATGGGGTGCTCCACGCTCCGACCTACCGGGAGACGTACGCGGCGGACTTGAAGAAGACCCTCCCGCACATTCCGACTCCCGAAACGCGGGATAGGTTCGAGCAGCTCGCCACCGCTGGCCGACAGCTCGCGGACCTGCACGTCGGCTACGAAACGGTGGAGCTATACGAGCTGGACGTGCAGGTGAAGGGGGCAGACCCCGAGGACCGGGAGACGTGGCGCGTCTCAAAGCTCAAGTGGGGCAAACGCAAAGACCCAAACACAGGCAAGCTGGTCGAGGACCGCACCACCATCGTCTACAACACGAAGGTCACCATCACCGGTATCCCGGAAGATGCCGAACGCTACATTCTCGGCTCCCGCTCGGCGCTGGCCTGGATCATCGACCGCTACCAAGTCAAGACCGACAAGGCGTCCGAGATCACCAACGACCCCAACGACTGGTGCGACGAACATGACGATCCGACCTACATCGTCGACCTCATTCGACGCGTCACAACCGTTGCCGTTGAGACGATGAGGATCGTCGATTCCCTCGAGTAGCGCCTATCAAGCATTCGGCCGGTCGAACAGTGGAGGGGGAGTGGTTTCGCTGATCGCTGCGGCGACAGCTTCTTCGACCGGACCGAAAGCCTCATCGACGTAGACCGGAGGAAGGTCCCCGTCGTAGTCGTAGGACTCCGATACCGCATCGAACTCGATCGTGATGGGAACCGAGGGCGGAACGAATGCCCGGAGTCGGCGTTCAAGCGCAGCTGCGAGCCGACGCCCGTACACAGTCAGCTCCTCGATTCTCCGTGCCGCAAGCTGGTCAAGCAGCCTTTCCTCTTCCTCTTCCAGATCGCGGAGAGCCTGCTCTTCGGCGGTCAAGACGGTCGGAGCGTTGATCACGGCCTGCTGCTCTTCCAGAGGCAGGCTCCAGACGTCGACGACAGGGTACTCAGGAAGAACACCAGCCGCCCTGAACCGGGCCAGCTCCTGCTGGTAGGGCTCCATGAGGGCGCTCTGGGCATTCTCGTAGCTCAGTTCGTACTCAGGGGCGATGGCGTCGAAAATGCCAGCAAGGGGAAGTGACACCGTGACGGGGACGGTGCGGTGGTCCCAGAGGAAGTCATCGTCTGGGCCGAGAGTGGAGGACAGGATTGCTCCCACGTGTCCAGCCTCCCAAGATCCAGGCCGCCCCGCCAAGGCGAGTTCGGTGCCGCCTCGGTTCGCAGCTGCCGCCGCCGTAGCTTCACAGACGAACGCAGCCCAGTCGATCGGGCTGCTGGGTCGGGATTCATCTGCTGATCGGCGACGGAGCTGAGTAGCCGCGGTTAGCGCTGCTACGGCGTCTGCGAACACCGATTCGTAGGTCGGCGCGGCGTCGTCGAGGTAGCCGGCGTCGTCGAGCGCTGCTTCGAGCACAGTCCGGTACGGCTTGCCAATCGCGTCGGCGACACCGGTCAGCGTCGATCGCTTCGGAACCCGCCCGACTAGGCCGCTCGTGCGCCAGTCCGCCAACGTCTGACGACTCACACCAATGCGCCTGGCCAGCTCGTTCGTGGATACACCCGTTGCGGACTGGTGCGCGGCGATCAGGGCCCACAGCTGGGAGGGGGAGGAAGTCATGCTGTCGATCTTGCGCTCAACCGAAACGCGTGTCAAGGTATAGATTACTACTCTGTAAACCGTGACTTTACATAATGTATCTTATCGGCACTACGCCTACTTATGCAGGTGAGCCGTATCGAGCATCAGCGCCGACGCGGGTGACCACTATGTGGTCACCAGCGTCGGCGTAAGTGTCGTTCCCGTGGTGCGTGGTCTTAACCGCCGCTCGTTCCTCGCGGTCACTCGAACCAGGTGCTGCATCAGGATCGACGGACTTGCGGTGATCGAGTGCCCGGCAAGGCGTTAGCCGAGTGGGTGTATCGAGATCACGAAATCCGGTGCGAGACAACCCGTTTCGAGGCGCTCCCCGCGTCCAGCCACCTTCAATCAATACGTCACTGTGACGTATTGATTGAAGGTCGGCGCGTTGTGGGTGCGATCCGCTGCTGCCGAGGGTTGAAGCTTCTTCGACGTCGTCGAGTGGGTGATCTCCTCGGTCGAACGTGAGACAGCCCTGACCTAGTCGTTGCCGCACAGTTCTGGGCATTGGTACGCCTACTATTCAGTGGATCAGCCAGAGCGTTTCCGAAAGGACCGAGACACGGTGGAATCGACGTCATTGAACGGATCAGTAGCAATCGTCACCGGCGCGAGCCGAGGCATTGGACTCGGCGTGGCCAAGCAGCTCGTCGCCGAAGGCGCCCGCGTGGGCATCACCGCCCGCAAGGCCGACGAGCTGGAACGAGCTGTCGCCGAACTCGGCGGGCCCGACCATGCGATCGGCTTGGCCGGCAACGCGACGGACACCGCCCACCAGATCGAGGCAATCGAGCAGGTGACCGAAACGTTCGGTCCCGTCGACATCCTAGTGAACAACACCGGGATGAACCCGGTCTACGGCCCGTTGACCGATCTCGACGCCGCTGCCGCCCGCAAGATCGTCGAGGTCAACTGTCTGGCCGCCCTGTCATGGACGAATCACGTCGTCGCGACTGGTCTTCGCGATCGCGGCGGAGCGATCGTGAATGTCAGCAGTACCGCCGCTCTGAAGCCCGCGGCCAACATCGGGTTCTACGGCGCGAGCAAAGCGATGCTCTCCCACCTCACCCAGCAGCTCGCCGTCGAACTGGCGCCCACGATCCGCGTCAACGCCGTCGCCCCCGCGGTGGTGAAGACCAAGTTCGCCGCCGCGCTTTACGAGGGCCGCGAAGCCGACGTCGCCAACGCCTACCCATTGCGACGGTTGGGCGAGCCCGCCGACATCGGTCACCTCGTCGCGTTCCTGGCATCACCACGAGCTTCCTGGATCACTGGGCAAACCATCGTCATCGACGGTGGGCTCACGCTCACCGGAGGAGCCTGACATACGCCGCTGACCGGACCGGCGGTGCGCGAACCGGCTAGGCCCGACTGACCGCTACTCGCAGGTCATCGAGGCGCCGCTGGATCCGGTCGACCCGCAGTTGCGGATCCTCGGCCCGACCTGCTGCGGCGATGTCGGTGATTCCATCGACGATCTCCTCCAACTCCTCCGCGTACGGCAACGCCGCGCGCGCCTTGGCCGGTACGGGTGGCGGTTCGGCAAAGGCGGCAAGACATGCCGATCGAGCGTCGTGCGCGAGCCGGTACGCATCGTCTCGCCGCCGCTCGAATGCGGTACGCGACTCCCGTGGCATCGCGGCCTGGCGCAGATAGGCCTCAGCCGCCGCCACACCGTCGTCGAGTTGCGCCTGCTGAGGCAATCGACGCGCACCCGGCCACAGCACATAGCCGATCACGACGGCGATTGCCGCGCCGACAACGGTGTCAAGCAATCGGATCTGTGGACCGACGAGGTCCGGGCCGCCAACAGACGCTGACAGCAAGGCAGACACCGTCACCCCGATGACGCTGAGGCCGTACAACTTGGGAGCCATCAGGGCAGCGAACCCCAAACCCAGCGACGCTGCTACCGCGACGACGATCCCGCTGGGCCAGATGGAGATCACGGCAGCAGCAACTGCGGCACCGATGATGGTGCCCGCCACGCGATTGATTGTCCGCACCATTATCGATGCGTATTCCGGCCGCACGATGACGCTGACGGTCATCGGTAGCCAGAACGAGTGGTGCGGGTCGTGCAGCGCCACGGTGACCGCCGTCGCGGTACCGAGGCACAGTGCCGTACGCACGGCGTTGAGACCCGCTGTCGACGTCCGCATCCGGGCAAGAATCTCCCCGATGCGACGGCCATCGCGTGCCGACTCGTCTGCGCCGCTACCGTCCAACGCTGCCGCCATAGCCCGCAGACCCGCGGTCGGAGTGGGCCAGGCGATCGGCACCGCCACTGCCTGGCCGTGCAAGACCTGTTCGGCCGCAGCGCGCAGCGAGTTGACGACTTCAGGTGGCGCGGGTTGTTGTTCGGCGTAGATCGCCGCAGCGGAGTAGGAGACGCCCGCAGTCATCGGAGACCAGCCGACTCGTTGCGCCGCCGTGGACGCGGCCATCAGGCGTAGCCGAGCCTCCCTTGCGTCGGGTTGGCCAACTGTCGCGCACACGTCCGCAGCTGCGGCAAATACACCTGAAGCAGTGCGCTTGCGCAGTACACCACGCCGAAACGGCCAGTCCACGAGTTGGGCGGCCCCGACTACGACCACCCCGACCAGAAACCAGACCGCTTGCGTCACGGGTGTCAGATCGGATCCGCCGAACTGTCCATACGCCACACCGATACTGAGCATCATTCCGAACGCCGGACCGTGTGGTCCTGCTGCGCCGACCAGGCCAGAGACCGCGGCGGCCACCATCGCCACGGCGACTATCAGGAGCGAACCATGATCGGTCGATCCGCCGATAACGATGCCGATGGCAGCGCCGGCCGACGCGGCGGCGAGTGCCATCGCACGGCTCCGGTAGCTCTCGTCGATAGCGAACGCAACCGAACAGGCCGCGCCGAGATAGGCGACGCCCAGTGTCTTCCAGTCCCCCAGTGCTGCACCGAGCACCAGGAGTGTGCCGCCGGCCGCGAGCGCTCGGACCGCGGCGGCCACGGCGAACGGTGCATCCGACACCCGGACTGCGGCAATTGCCGACGCCGCCACGTTTCCTCGCATGCTAGAAGGCCGGAACAACCTTTCCCTTGACCGTCACTGTCACCTTGCCGGTCTTCGTGTTGAAGGTGATCGAGCCGTGCTCGAAGGTGGTCTCCTTCAGGTCGCCCTTGGTGATCTCGTCACTGGTGACAGCGCCGAGTGGGCCGGCCGAACCGTTCTTGCCCATGACGTCCGGGGTGCCGTCGGGAGCGCGCTCGACGTTCCAGGCCTTGCGGATCTTGCCCCACGTTATGTAGGCCGGTGTTCCCGGATGGCCGTTCTTCGCGCTGATCACACCACCCTTGAACTGCTGGAACACCACACCGCTGGTACGGGTCCCCGCGTTGCGGTCGCCGGTGAGCGCAACGCCCAGCGACTTCTTCTCCGTGTGGGTCGCCGCAGCGTACCGGGCAGCGATGGGCCCGGTCAGCGTCACCATGGAACCGTCGGCGCCCTTGACCTTCACCGGTTTGGCCGGTCGTGCGGGCACGCTCGACGAGACCGATGCGGCCGAACTGTAGGCCGACGACGATGCGACACCCTTGCCGTCAGTGGCGCAGCCCGCGGCAATCAGCGCGACCGCTGCCAATCCGACGACAGTCGCTGCAATGCGATACCTCACGGTGCTCCTCATTGGTTGTTCGGCGGGAACGCGATGTACTTGGTGTCGAGGTACTCCTCGATGCCTTCGCTGCCGCCCTCGGATCCGAAGCCGGAGTGCTTGATACCGCCGAAGGGCGCTGCCGCGTCGGAGATGACTCCACGGTTGACGCCGACCATCCCGGCTTGGATGCGGCTGGCCACGCGCTGGGTCCGCGCCAAAGACTGCGTGTAGAAATACGCCGCGAGTCCGTACGGCGTACTGTTGGCCAACTCGATCGCCTCGTCCTCGGTGTCGAAGCCGACGATCGCGGCGACGGGACCGAAGATCTCGGTGGTGCGGATCTTCGCTTGCTCGGGGATCTCGTCGAGGACGGTGGGGGCGTAGAAGAAGCCGTCGCCGTGCGACCGCGCTCCCCCGGTGCGTACCCGCGCTCCGTGATCGATGGCGTCTGCGACGAGATCCGCGACCGACGACAGTTGCTGCTCGTTGATGATCGCCCCCAAGGAGACCCCGTCGCGCCACCCCGGTCCGACGGTCATCGCGGCCACACGTTCGGTCAGCCGCGCGGTGAACTCTTCGCGCACCGAGTTCTGCACGTAGATGCGGTTGGCCGCGGTGCACGCCTCGCCGCCGTTGCGCATCTTGGCGGCCATCGCGCCGTCGAGTGCCGCATCGAGGTCGGCGTCCTCGAAGACTATGAACGGTGCATTCCCGCCCAGCTCCATCGACGTGCGCAGCAGTTGCTCGGATGACTGTGCGACCAGCGCCTTGCCGACGCCGGTAGAACCGGTGAACGACACCTTCCGCAACCGCGGATCGGCCATGACCGCGGCCACGATGCCTTTCGAATCGGTCGTCGGCAGCACTGACAGCACGCCCGGCGGCAGCCCCGCGTCGGCGAAGACCTGCGCCAGCAGCAGCATCGTCAGCGGAGTGTCCTCGGACGGTTTGACGATCATCGTGCAGCCGGCTGCCAGGGCGGGCCCGATCTTGCGGGTCCCCATCGCCAGCGGGAAGTTCCACGGCGTGACCGCCAAGCATATGCCGACCGGCTCCTTGGTCACGATGATCTCGCCGGTCCCCGCGGGAGCCGTGGTGGTACGACCGCCGATCCGGACCGCCTCCTCGGCGAACCACCGCAGGAATTCGGCACCGTAGGCCACTTCCCCACGGGCCTCGGCCAGGATCTTCCCCATCTCCAGGGTCATTACCAGGGCGAAGTCGTCGGCG
Organism: uncultured Gordonia sp.; assembly: GCA_964630585.1. Lineage (GTDB taxonomy): Bacteria > Actinomycetota > Actinomycetes > Mycobacteriales > Mycobacteriaceae > Gordonia. The sequence continues at coordinate 2,264 of CAZVVS010000168.1, read as the reverse complement.
CGCTCGGTAAGGAGCTCGAACGCCCGTCGCAGGATCTCCGAGCGCTGCCGCGGCGGGGTGGCCGCCCACTCCCCCGCCGCTGCTTGTGCGGAGTCCATCGCCAGCGCGGCGTCGGCGAGTGTCGCATTGGCGACCGACGCCAAGACGGTCCCGTTCGCGGGATTGACGACGGTGAACTCGGCGCCGGCGGCACCGCGAGACTTCCCGTCGATCCACAGGCCGGTGGGCACACCGGCGGGCAATGCGGGGGCGTCGGATTCGGTGGACACGGTGGTCACTCCTGTTCGGCGGTGGTGGAACTTCGTTCGACGGTGAGCAGCGGACGGGTCAGGCCGCAGCGGCGCGGATGGCGTCCTCGAGGATGGTCAGCCCCTCGTCCAACAACTCGTCGCCGATGACCAGCGGCGGCAGCAGTCGGATCACGTTGCCATGGGTGCCACAGGTCAAGATCACGACGCCCTGCGCGAGTGCTGCGGCCGCAATCGCCTTGGTGAGCACCGGATCGGGTTCGGTGGTGCCCGGCTTCACCAGTTCGACGGCGATCATCGCACCGCGGCCGCGGATCTCCCCGATGACGCCGACCTCGTCGGCCAGCGCCGACAACCGCGCGGTGACCCGCTCGTTGATGGCCCGCGCCCGTCCGGCAAGGTCATCGCGCTCCATGACGTTCAGTGCCGCCAGCGCCGCCGCGCACGCCACCGGGTTGCCGCCGTAGGTACCGCCGAGGCCACCGGTGTGGACAGAGTCCAGCAGCTCCGCGCGACCAGTCACCGCCGCCAGCGGCATGCCGCCGGCGATGCCCTTGGCCATGGTGATGAGGTCGGGGACGATCCCCTCGTGATCGCAGGCGAACCACGCGCCGGTACGGGCGAACCCGGTCTGCACCTCGTCGGCGATGAACACCACGCCGTTCTCGCGGGCCCAGTCGACGAGAGTGGGCAGGAACCCCGGCGCTGGCACGATGAACCCGCCCTCGCCCTGGATCGGTTCGATGATTATCGCGGCCAGCGACTTCGCGCCGATCTGATTCTCGATCTGCGTGATCGCGCGGCGGGCGGCGGCCACGCCGTCGTCGCCGAGCGGGTCGCGGTACGGGTACGACATCGGCATGCGGTACACCTCGGGCGCGAAGGGCCCGAAGCCGGCCTTGTACGGCATCGTCTTGGCCGTCAGCGCCATGGTGAGCAACGTGCGCCCATGGTAGGCGTTGTCGAAGGCGACAACGGCGTCGCGTCCGGTGGCCGTGCGGGCGATCTTGACCGCGTTCTCCACCGCCTCGGCACCGGAGTTGAACAGGACCGAGCGCTTCTCATGGTGGCCCGGCGTCAACGCGTTGAGCTGCTCGGCCACGGCGACGTAATCCTCGTACGGCGTGACCATGAAGCACGTGTGCGTGAACCGGGCGGCCTGCGCGGCGACCGCCGCGGCCACGTCGGGATCACTGGCCCCGACGGTGGTCACGGCGATTCCGGCACCGAAATCGATCAGCGAGTTGCCGTCGACGTCGACGATGACGCCACCGTCGGCGTCGACGGCATAGACCGGTACCGCCGATCCGACACCCGCGGCAACCGCGGCCCGCCGTCGGGCGGCCAATTCCTCCGAGCGCGGGCCGGGCAACGGTGTCCGCAGTGTGCGCTCCTGCGGGAGTCGGAACTTGGACGCAAGAGAGGTCATGGTGTCGGATCCTTCGGTCTCAGGTCATCGGTGGAGTGTCGCGGCTGAGGGTCTCACCGCGGAAGAAGGCGGGCGCCTTCGTCCGCCAGATCAACATGAGTATGGCACCCACCAGCAGCAGCCCGATGCCCATGACGAAGACCAGGCCCATGCCGAATACCGAGGTGCCGCTTCCGCTTTCAGGGTCGAGGCTCTCCTTGACCGAGATCACGAACACCGTCGCCAGCATGATGCCGCCGAGCAGGGGGAACACCAGCTTGTAGACGATGTTGTGCACCGAGGCGAACAACTCGCGGCGGAAGAACCACACGCACGCGAACGCGGTGATGCCGTAGTACCAGCAGATCATGATTCCCAGCGCCGCGATGGTGTCCCACAGCGCGTGTTCGGAGACCAGCTTCACCGCGACGTAGAAGACGCTGGTCACGACGGCCGCGATGACCGTCGCGTACGTCGGCACCATGTAGCGCGGGTTGATCGCCGCGAGCTTCTTCGGGAACGCGCCGTAGGCGCCCATCGCCAGCATGGTGCGCGCCGCCGGCAGGAACGTGGTCTGCAGGCTGGCGATCGACGACGCGAAGATCGCC
>CAZVVS010000167.1:0-10276 GCA_964630585.1 uncultured Gordonia sp. | reverse complement strand
GCAGAACATCAGCTTCCCAAGCTGAGAACGCGGGTTCGATTCCCGTCACCCGCTCTCGTGCGAAGGCCCAGGTCAGCCCGGTTTCGTGCCCCTGGGCCTTCGTCGTTCGAGGGGCCGGAATGGCCGGCGTGACCTTGGCGTGACCCTACGGAGTCGGTCACCTTCCCGACCCGCTGCTGACGCTTCGCCCACACGGAGAACTCGCTCGTTCTCCGACAAGCGGTGGGCGTGCCCTCATTCGCGACGGGTCGACGTGGACCGGCTGAAGCGCGGCGAACCTCGCGCTACCCACTCATCGCGGTAGTCACCGAACGAAGACGGCTCCGCCGTTCCGGGGTTGTCATCGTTTCCGAACTCGAACCCGCAGCTGGGACAGACCTCGTACGAGGGCAGGCCGTAGTGGTCCTCGTATGGAGGAGCCACCAGCACTGGGCCCGGCGTCCAGTTCTCGTACGGGAGCGCCGTCAGCTCCACCGCTCCGCACACGGGGCACGGGATCGCCAGGACCAAGAAGTCGTCCACGTTCAGCGACTCCACATCGGGGCCGCTCAGCACCACCTGACCCTCCGTCTCGGGTTCGAGACGGCCGACATGAAGCAGCGGTGAAAGGATCTCCTCGACACTGAAGACTGCATCGCCTCGACGGACGACAGAACCGACAGCGAGCGCAGAGCGATGGGCCGCAACACGGCAGGTCGTGACCGTCGTACCGAGAACGTGTGCAACCTCGAGCACCCGCCACCCGTCCCGCTCGAACCTTGTCCCCATCGCACCAGTGTGGTCCTCGAGCCTCGTGGCCGCCGCTACAGGATCTGCAGGACCTCGATGTCAGGGTTGCGCTCGACGGCCATGTCGGTGATCACGTCTCGATGGCACCGGCTGTGGTCACGCTCGACGCAGAGCACAGCGACTCGCTGATTCGACGCGATGTCGACCAAGCGGCCGAGGGCATCGCCGCCGCCGTTGCTCAGCATCGCTCGCATCCTCGATCTGCCGGCCTCGCCGTCGCCGTTGCGGAACGAGTCGCGGTTGTCCTGCGGGTTGCCCAGCTCCTTCTCGTGCACGTACTCGATGCCCGCCTCCTCGAGGGCCGCCGTCAGGCGCTTCTTCGAGAACCCGGGCTTGCGGCTCACTGGGTTCAGCCTGACGTCGACGAGCACCGACACCCCGGCGCCGGCGAGCCGATCGACGAGCGCGTCGAGGGTCATGCCTTCGTAGCCCACGCTGTAGATCCGACCGGTCACCCGCAGATCGTCGCCCAGGCCCGGATCACGGGGCAAAGTCGGCGGCCCGTTGGAGCTCATCGGCCCAGGAGCCGCGGCTGGTAGCTCGTGTCGGGCGGCCAGAACACGCCGAGAACCAGGAACGATGCCGGGTGCTGCTCCTGGTTGCCCACGAACAGAGCGGCGGCCTTGCCGTGCCACATCTCCTGTTCGAACTTCTTGCGCATCAACTCCTGCCAGTTCGCCCGGTGGCGGACGTGTCGCCACAGCGCAACGACCTCCCAATCCACGATCGTCTGCGTGTGACTTCGACAGTCGGTGCGGCCGCAGCGGTAGCGATAGGAGAACCGCCAGGGCACCACCTCGAAGTCAGGTCTGCTCTCGGCGGGATCGTCGAAGAGGCTGAGCTTGTTCTTCGATCCTTCGGCTCGGCGACGCCACTTGGCGAGTTGCTCGGCGTCTCGCTCGGCGATGACGAGTTCCGGTGGGGCAACCGGCCGGACGACGGCGAGCGAGGGCGTTCCCGGTCCGGACCCGCTGCGGTTCGCTGCCACGAGGTCACACATGTCCGCCTCGTAGAGCTGGGACACGAGCGATCGGCGGTCGGCCCATGCGCCTTCGGAGCCGTATCGCTCGCCGAGGCTGATCGACCCGCTGATCGGCGTCCAGGACTCAGGTCGACGATCAGTCTTGGGTCGCACGAGGTCGACGGCGACTTCCTGGTACTTGGCGAACCGGGCTTCGGTGGCGAGGTCACGGAAGGGCACGGGGTGGAGCCTGATCCACTCGGGCTGGTCTCCGTCGACGCGCGCGCCGGCGACGCACATGGTCTCGTCGAGTTCGCTCGTCAGTACCGGAGCGGCCTTCACGAGCACGAGGACCGTGGCTCGCGTTCGCGTCATCGGCCCGAAGGTACTGGGTGGCACTTGTACATCATGAGCATGCCTTCTTGTCCTCGATGGCTGGACGCCCGGATGTGAGCCGTTCGTTGATGCCGTCGGCGATGCGGGCGTCACGCTCGCTCGTTGCGTGTTGGTAGCGGAGCGCGGCCTGTGGGCTGGCGTGGCCGAGGCGGTGCATCAGCTCCTTGGTCCCGGCGCCGGTGCTGGCGGCGAGGGTGCCGGCGAGATGGCGGAGGTCGTGGAGGTGGATCTCGTCGAGACCGAGCTGACTGCGGGCGTTGGCCCACGCCTTCTGCAGCACGTGGGGTGCGAGCGGTCCGCCCTTCACGCCGGTGAAGACGTAGCCGTCGTCGCCGGGCTGGGCGTAGGTGTCGACGTGTGTGCGGAGGTCGTCGATCAGTGCCGGCGGGATCGACACCGTGCGGCGACCCGCCTCGGTCTTGGGTGGACCGACGAGCTGGGCACCGTTCCGGCTGAGCTGCCGCTGCTGCTCGACAGTGACGAGCGCGGCGTCGAGGTCGACGTCGGCTCGCCGCATCCCGAGCATCTCACCCTTGCGGAGACCGACGAACGCGGCGAGGAGCACGATCGCCCGGAACCGCGGGCCGACGAGGTCGGCCAACTCGAACGCCTCGGCGACGGAGGCGATCGGTCGTTTCGAGGTCGGCTCGTTGCCGGCGCCCTTGATGGTGCAGGGGTTCGTGAGAACGAGCCCGTCCTCGACGGCGGTGCCCATGATCGTCCGCAGCAGCCGGTAGCACTTCGCCGCCGTGCACGCGCCGGGACCATCGGGACCGCGCATCCGAGCCGCCCAGGTCCGTTGTTGCGCGGTGGTGATCTTGGCGAGGGGGACGTCGCCGAAGGTCGGGACGATGTGCAGCTCGAGCTCGTTCTCGTACAGCTCTCGCGTGCGCCGGCGCAGGGGTTCACCGCGGCTCGTGAGCCGGGAGTCGAGCCACCTGGGTGCGTACTCGGCGAGCGTCGTGCCGCGGGCACGTGCGGCGAGGTGCTTGCCGTCGGCCTGCTCGGTGATGGAGCGGGCGTAGGCGGCCTCGGCGGCTCGTTTGGTCGGGTGGGTGCCGAGGCTGACCCGGCGACCGTCGGGGGTGATGATGCGGACTCGGTACCGGCCGGACGGCAGCTGGTCGACGCCGCCTCCGGCCCTGCGCTGGCGCGCAATGGGCTCCTCCAAGAGGACAGCAGCACAGTGGCTGCGGTGGAGAGGCCCGGTCTGCGCGCCGGACGAGGCGGGACGGCCGCATCGACGCGGCCACCACGTCGAGGCCACGAGCTGAGAACGTGGCGAGCGACCACTATGCCGCGGCCGGCGGCGCTCGCGCGCTCATCCGCCCGGGAGCGGGTCAGATCCCGAGGCTGCGTCCCGGCGATCGGGCCTGGAGCGCGTCGAGTCGCTCCTGGATGGCTCGGACCCGCGCGGCCTGATCCGTGCCGGCCGCGTCCGTCGTGGGTACCGGGGGTTCGGGGACCCCGGCCTCGCGGTGGAGCCTCGACCTGACCGACAGCGCCGACTCGTGACGGGGGACGCGCCCGACCATGTCGGTGAGGGCCCCAGCGGGGTCGAGGATTCCGGAGGCGTCGGGGACGACCGCGAGGTTGGTGTCTCTACCGCGGGACATGGCGACGTAGGCGTGGTTGCGGGTCGTGCCGGGTTCGAGGACGGCGATGCCAACGTCGACGGTGTCGCCCTGGTTGCCGTAGCCGGTCACGGCCCAGCCGAGCTCGACGTGCTCGGCGACGTAGCGACCGGGTAGCTCTACAGCGCCTCGGTCAGGGTGGGTGACGGTGAGCGACCCGTCCTCGTCGACGGCGGTGACGGTCCAGGTGTGGCGGTTGCGGACCTTCTCGCCTCGGTCGGTGCGGAGCGTCGGGTCGTTGCGGCGGGTGGCGACCTGGTCTCCGATACGTGCGGTGGTGCCGTCAGCCAGTCGCGCTTCGGGGTTCGAGCCGCGGGGGCGTTGGATGGCAAGGTTGATGGCGCGGGCGGTCTCGGCGGTGTTGGTGGTGATCGCCACGGTGCGCCCGGCGGCGGTGTGGCGCTGGTGCGCGCGGGCGATGTCGAGGGGGAGCACTGCGGGGTGGGCGGTGCGGAGGCGTCCGTGTTCGGCGTACTGCTCGGCGGCGCTCGGGTCGCCGGCGCGGAGCAGGAGGCTGGCGTCGGCTTCCCAGGGTTGACGGAACCGCCGTGGGGTGGCCAGCTCGATGTGGGGGACGGTGTCGCACCAGTGGGCGAAGACCCCGCCGCGCCCGACCGCAGCGAGCTGGGCGGGGTCGCCGATGGCGGCCAGCCGCCAGTTGTTGCGGCGCACGACGTCGACGAGGCGGGCGAGGTCGTCGGTCGCGGCCATCCCGGCCTCGTCGAGGACCACGGTCGTTCCGACCGGCCACGGAGTTGTGCCTCCCCGGTGGCGGGTGAGGAACCCGGCGAGGGTGTCGGTCGGGCAGCCGGCTTCGGTGGCGAGCACGTCGGCGGCCTTGCCCGACGGGGCGAGACCGACCACCGGCCGGCGTTGGGCGGTGAGCGCCCCGACGGCGCGAGCGGTGGCGGTCGTCTTGCCGGTGCCTGCGGGTCCGACCACGACCACGAGTTGATCCCGCCCGGCCATCGCCTTCACGGCAGCGTGCTGTGGGTCGAGCCCCTCGGCAGGGAGCGACGCGTTGGCGTCGGCCCACCGCTGCAGTTCGATCTCCTGGTCGAGCGCCTCGCTGGTGGTGAACAGTCGGTCGGTGACGGCTTCCGCGATCGGTCTGCCGTCCTGCCGGGTCGGACCCTCGAGGGCAGGGCCGACCTCGACGCAGCGCTCCTCTCCGTGGGCGGCGAGTCGGTCGATGTGCGCGACGAGCGCGGCGGCGGGTGGAGCGGCACTCGGTGGCACGAGGCTGGTGAGATACCGGGCGATGTCGGCACGAAGCCACGTCGCGGACTCCTCCTGCACGAGCCGCAGCGCCTCCCCGATGAGCGCGTCGTCCTCGAGGTGGTTCCGCGCCGGCAACGCCAGAAGCCCACGACGGGCGAGCCCTGCGGGGTCGAAGCCATCGGCGACGGCCTGCTCGAGCCACTCGGCGTGGAGCGCGGCGGCGTCGATGCCGTGGGCCTTCGGTGGCCGGGACGCCGTGACCGCGCGACGTTCGAGCTTCGCGATCGTGTGAGGGTCGGGGTCGGCGCCGTCGTGCTCGGCGCTCCACCGGCCGATGAGCTCGTGGAGCTTGGCGGCGACCTGGGCGCTGCGCTCGGAGAACAGCGTGCAGAGGTCCTCGGGGACGGCGGCGAGGTCGACGAGGCGGCCCTCCTTGTTCGGACGCCACTCGACCCCGAGACGAGCGGTGAGCTCGGATCGGAGGGCGGCGTCGTACACCCACCCGATGGTGGTCTGCTGCTGCTTGAGGAACCGAGCGTCCAACGACAGCCACCTGCCGGTCGGGTCCTGGACCTTCGCCGAGACGATCGCATGGGTGTGCAGCTGGGGATCGACGGTGCGGGAGGTGTGCTGGCGGAACAACGCGGCGGTGATCCCTCGGGTGTCGACCTGGTCGACGCCGTCGGTGCCCCGCCGAGTGACCGCGCCATGCGTCTCGAACCACCCGAGCGCCGCATCGACCGCGGCGTCGTGGGCGGCGAGGACCTCGGCGCGCACCCACGGGTCGGGGGGGAGCGCCCACAGCACCGAGATCGACTTCGGCGCCGAGAACGTGCAGTCGAACCCCCGCGCCGACGTCCCACCGAAACGCCGGCCGAGCCTCGCCCCCGTGGCCGGGTGGCGGCCGTCGAGCAGCGCCCGCAGCTGCTCGGCCGTGACCTCGCCGTCGAGGCCGAGCGCCCGTGTCCCGGAACCCCACCACCGTCCCGGAGGCTCGTCGGGGTCGAGGTAGTAGTCGACCGGTCCACCGCACGGACCACCTGGACGCTCCCGATCCTCGGCAAGGCCCGCGTAGTAGTCGAGCAGCTTCCCGAGCTTGTCGCCCGATGCCTTCAGCGTCTTGCACCGCATCACCGGGACGTTCCCGCCCGGCCGAATGCACTCGTCTGCTCCCTCACGACCTACATGGCCTTGAAAGGCCGGGAATCTCGCGAGATTCCTTCGAGGGATGTCGCCTCGCGTCGGGATCGAGTCGTTCAGATCGTGTGACGGCTGCGTACGATCCGAGTCGTGGCAACGACCGAGAGGGCGGATGCGGGAGTCGTGGTCATCGACGATCTGCTCACCGACGCCGAGGAGTCGGACGCGTGACCGGGGACGCGTCTGATGAGGGTGGCGGCGACCCGGCGAAGGGTCAGTGGTATTCGCTGCTCGTTCAGTTCATCGAACACCGCAATGGCGAGGCGCTGGTCCGACTCCCGAACGGGAGCAAGACCTCGGTGGCGCCGGCGACGCTGCACTCGATGATCGTCGAGTACTCCGTCGATCCAGACACGTCGCCCAACAACATCAAGCCTGGCGACACTTACGAGGACTGCACGTACCACCCGGTGCTCTGCACCTGGCGCGACGGCGACGTGGTCGCCGGAATCTCGCTCATCGACGGCTCGCGTCCCCGATCGTGCTCGCTGTCCAACTGCGGCGTCGTGAAGCTCGACATCGCCACGGTGGTCCAAGCGGTCGAGGGTGCTCGACGCTCGCGGCCAGACGGCAGGAGCACGCGATGACGCGCCCCGAGGCCATGGAAGGCATGGGCATTGATGCGTTGCCGACGTTCCGGTACCACCCTGACCCGATCAGCACCGGTTCAGTCGTCGTGGCCTCGACCAGCTGCCGGGTGTGCGGGCATGCGCGCGGAGCGATCTACGTCGGGCTGGTCTTCTCGAGCGAGGAAGTCGGGGACGAGATCTGCCCCTGGTGCATCGCCGATGGAAGCGCCGCCGCTCAGCTCGAGGCCGGGTTCACCGACATCGGTTGGGGCGTGCCCCACGACGTCCCTGGCGCGGTGGTCCGTGAGATCGGGGAGCGGACGCCGGGCTTCGTCGGATGGCAGCAGGAGCACTGGCTGTACCACTGCGCGGACGGAGCAGCGTTCCTCGGCCGGGCCGGATACCCGGAGCTTCGCGCCCACCCCGATGTCGTTGAGATGCTCCTTCGTGAGAACGACGAGTTCGGATGGACCGCCGATCAGTCGAAGTCCTATGTCGAAGGCCTTCGTCGTGATGGCGAGGCAACGGCCTACCTCTTCAGATGCCTCCACTGCGGTCGTCATCTCTCCTACTCCGACATGTCGTGACGCTCGACTGTTGTCCAGTGTCCGGTAGCTACCGGACACTGGACGGGTTAGCCTGACGGACGTGCCACGACTACGGACCGCTCCCGACCGCCAGGTCGAGGCTGCGATCGAGGAGCTGGTCACCATCGCCTCCACGGCGCGAGGTGTCGACATCGAGCCGTCTCGCCGCGACCAGGTGATCGTCACGGTCGGCCACCACACGTGGTCGGTCGAGGTCCTCGCCCGGGAGGCCGTCTCGCTGAGCGACGCACAGCACCTCATCGAGACCGCCACCCGCGGGTCGAAGATCCTGGTCGCCAACCAGTTGTCGGCGGACGCAAAGGACGTCCTCGTCGCGCGGAACGCGACGAGTCGCACCTCCGGGTGGAGCTGGCTCGACCGGCGAGGCGAACTGGTGCTCAACCACCCGAACGCCTCGGGCGTCATCCAGTTCGATCTCGACGCGATCGACCGCAACCCCTCCCGGCCGGGCGGGTGGGGCCTCGCTTCACCCCGATCGGACGGCCCGATCCGTGGGCGGGCGGGCATCAGCTACGCCGCGGCAGTGCTGCTCGATCCCACTCGACGGCCGTCGATCCGCGAGGTCGCCGCCGCTGCCGGGATGTCACACGGCGCCGTCGGCGACGCGGCCGCGCTCCTCCGCGAGACCGGGATGATCCGACCCGACGGCAAGCCCGAGGTCCCCGACCTCTTCGACGCGCTGGCCGAGGCCTGGGGACCGACCCGCATCGCCCCGGTCGCGAAGGTCCCCACCCGCAAGGACGCCGACCGCCTGCACGCCAACGCCGGCGACGTCGACGAGATCGGCTGGGCCCTCGGCGGCGATGACGCCGCGCTCGCGTGGGGTGCGCCCATGTTCCTCGCGGGCTCCCGCCCGTGGATCTGGGTGCCCAGCGATGCCGACGCCCGCCGAGCCACCCGCACGCTCGAGTCCGCGAGTTGGGATGAGAGCCGCACGGTGTTCGCCGTCGCACCGACGCTGCTCGCCTGCCGAACCCGGCGCCGATCGCCGGGGAAGGCGCAGCCTGGCTTCCTGCCCACCGTCCACCCGCTCTTCCTCGCGCTCGAACTCGCTCAGGACCCGGCCCGAGGGCGGGAGATCCTCGACCAGTGGACGCCCGACCACCCCGAGATCCACCGTGTCTGGTGACCCTCCGCTGATCGTCCTGCCCGAATCCACCCGGCCGCTCCTCGAGGCGGCCAGGACGGTCCTCGCCACACCCGACCTCCCGCCCGTCGTGCTCATCGGCGGTCTCGCCGTCACCATGCGGGTCAGCGCGGCCGGTACCGCACATCGAGCCACCGTCGACATCGACCTCGTCACCGTCGACGCGGAGCCAGAGGCCGTCGAGGTGCTCGCCGACGCGCACGCCACGTCGACGCAGACGCTGATCATCGGCGAGGTGAAGGTCGATCTCATCCCCACCAGCCCGATCACGAACGACGACCTCGACGGGCTCGACGACAAGGACCGGCTCTTCGTGGCCGCGCACCGCTGGGCCTTCGAGGACGGGCGCCCCGCCCGCATGACGACCGTGGGCGCCCAACCGCTCGACGCGCTGGTCGCCTCGACCGCCAGCCTTGTCGCCACCAAGTGCCACGCGATCGGCTTCCCGACGAGCCGGCGCCGCGCCACCAAACACGCCTCCGACCTCCTCGACCTGTTCCGGCTCGTCCAGCTCCACAACCACAACGGCGACCTCAGCCGCGAACTCCGAGACGGCCCGCCGGGGCTCGGTCGGATCGTCGCGGACATCGCACAACGCGAAGCAGTCGCCAACGCCGCGAGCGCGACGAAGCAGATGAGCGGAGCGGCTCGAGAGGACCTCGACGTCGACGAAGTCCGCGACGTCCTGGGCGACTTCGTCGACGAGCTCCGAAACTGATCGTCGAGAAGGCCGAGTACCCGGTCGGCGACGCGACCGGGCATCGGCTCGACGGCATGCTCTTCGATCACGGTCTCCCGAGTTCTCGGCTGTGGGTGCCTGCAGGCGAGCACCTCCGCCAGCACCCTCCCGGATGCCCGTCGGCGCTTCGCTCGAGGGGCTGGTCGCGAACTCGGCTCAAGCGCTCCGAGGAAGTGAGGACGACCGTCGCCGTGTCGATTCGCGCCGTTCGAGTATCTCGTCTGGGTCCCACACTGTGGCCATGAGCACTGTCTCCGAGCACGACCGGAACCAAGCACGAGAGGTGTTGCACGCGCTCAGGAGTCACCCGCGGATCACCACCGACGATGGCGCCGTGCTCGATCTCCCGCAGCCGATCGTCGAGGCGCTGGCCGAGTTCCTCGAAGCAGCGGCCGACGGCGAGAGAGCCGTGGCGATCCGCTCCCCCGAGGACCTCACGACAGAACAAGCCGCGGCGGTCCTCGGCGTGTCGAGACCCACCGTGATCCGTCTGGTCGACGCGGGGGAGCTGCCCGCCCGCATGGTGGGGACCCATCGCCGCCTCGCCCTCGGCGACGTTCTCGCCTACCGGGAGGCCTCGACAGGGAAGCGCCGCAAGGCGCTCGATGAGATGACTCGGGAGGCCGAGGATCTGGATCTCTACCACTGATCCGCCACTGTCCGGTGTTCGCTAGCCACCGGACACCAGGACAACACTCGGCCCCTGAAACCGCAGAGTGCGGGGTCAGAACTACGCTGTGGCGATGATCCTCGCCTGGCCGCTCACGAACTCGACCGAGCTCGCCCAGGTGCTCCGCCCCGGTGGGCGCCTCCGCCCCGACTCGGCGTTGCGTTCCTTGCGCGACAAGGGCCTCCCCGCAGAGGCCATCACGGTCGTGCCGCGGTCCGGACGGGGCGCCCACGGCAAGGTGGTCTGGTACTCGTCGCTGATGATCGACGTCGCTCGGCTGCTGCGAAACGAACGCTTCGACGCTGCTCGCGCGGCCCACGCCGAGGCGTCCCGGCTGGCAGG
>CAZVVS010000166.1:0-10296 GCA_964630585.1 uncultured Gordonia sp. | reverse complement strand
ACGGCCACCAGGACGTGAAGCTGCTCGACGGCGGTCGCAAGAAGTGGGAGCTCGACGGTCGCCCGCTGAGCACCGACACCGTCACCCTCCCGGCGACCACCTACACCGCGGCCGCCCCGAACAACGCGATCCGCGCCTTCCGCGACGAGGTCGTCGACGCGATCAACGTCAAGAACCTCGTCGACGTGCGCAGCCCGGACGAGTTCAGCGGCAAGATCCTCGCCCCCGCGCACCTGCCGCAGGAGCAGAGCCAGGTCCCCGGCCACATCCCGGGTGCGATCAACGTGCCGTGGAGCAAGGCCGCCAACGAGGACGGCACCTTCAAGAGCGATGACGAGCTGACCGAGCTCTACGCCGAGGCCGGCCTCGACGGGCAGAAGGAGACCATCGCCTACTGCCGTATCGGTGAGCGCTCCAGCCACACCTGGTTCGTCCTGCAGGAGCTGCTGGGGCACGAGAACGTCAAGAACTACGACGGCAGCTGGACCGAGTACGGTTCGCTGGTCGGCGTCCCGGTCGAGCTCGGAGAGGGCAAGTAAGTATGTGTGCAGCACCCAAGCAGGGCCAGCAGTTGCCGGCCGGCGTCGACGTGGAGAAGGAGACCGTCCTGACCGGGCAGGTCACCGATACTTCCGGCGCTCCCGTTCCGGGCGCGTTCGTGCGGCTGCTCGACTCGACCGGTGAGTTCACCGCGGAGGTCGTGACGAGTGGGACCGGCGACTTCCGGTTCTTCGCCGCCCCGGGAACGTGGACGCTTCGCGCCCTGTCCTCCATCGGCAACGGCGATGTGATCGTCACGCCGGAGGGCCCCGGTATCCACACCGAGACCATCGTCGTCTCGAAGTAGGCGTACGCCAGCGGGCAGGGCCCCGTACCGCGGAAGCGGTACGGGGCCCTGCCCGGTTTAAGATTGCCTCATGGCAACCTCCGCGCCGCAGCCCGCTGCGCCGCCGCAGAAATCGCCGAGGAACCGCAAATCGACGGTCGTGGCCATCCTGGCCGCGGGGGCGGTCGCGACCCTGCTCGTCGTAGCGGGACTGTCATGGCTCGACCGCACGGTGGACAACATCGCCGCCCACATGTCCCCCAAGTCGGTGAGTAGCGAGAAGGTACTCGCCGACTATCTGACCGTCGACGTCGGAAAATACACGGTCACCAACCCCGACGACGGCAGCGGCTACCTCCCGGTGACGGTTCACAACAAACACCGCGATGACTGGGGGTTCGAGGTGTCGGTCACCGCGTCATATGGCGGAAGTCATGACTTCGACGACCAAGAGGTCGCGCTGAAATGCGGCGAAACCAAGAGGATCCGATTCTTCGACTCGACCCAGCACGCCCGCGACCAAGTCCAGGTTCCGACCGACAAGTTGCGCGACGCCGACTTCTCCGTGCTCAAGGCACTTCTCGCCGGAGTCTGAGCGCTGGCACCTCGCGACGACGGCGAGACCGACGCACCGAAGGCCAGGTTCAGCAGTTATTATCAGTCCGTGGAACATTTCTTCACCGTGCTGCTGGTCCTGTGCTCGATCCTGATCACCTGGTTCGGGGTCTACGCGATCTACCGCCTCGTCAACGACGAGTCGTGACCCGCTCCGGCAACGAGGCTATCGAGCAGGCTGCATCGATCGCCGAGACGACCGGATCGCGCAATCTCCCCTCCTGGGGTGATCTTCCGCTGCCCGCTGACACGGCCAATCTGCGCGAGGGCGCCAATCTGCACGACGGGTTGCTCGCCCTCCTTCCGATGGTCGGCGTGTGGCGCGGCGAAGGCGTCGGACATGGCCTCGGCGACGACGGTGACGACCTCCGCTACGCCGAGCAGATCATCGTCAGCCACGACGGCCAGAACTACCTGAACTGGCAGACGCGGTCGTGGTCGATCGACAACCGCGGCGAGTTCGTCGCCCCGCTGTTCCGCGAGACCGGGTACTGGCGCATCAGCGAGGACGACTCGATCGAACTGCTCATCGCCCACGCCGAGGGATATGTCGAGCTGCTCTACGGCAAGCCGCTCGCGCAGACGGCGTGGGAAGTCGCCACGGACGCCCTCGTCAGCACCGCCACCGCCACAAAGCTCCACGGCGCCAAGCGCCTCTACGGCCTCGCCGAGGACGGTTCCTTAGCCTACGTCGAAGAGCGCCTCGTCGACGGTGAGCTGGCACCGCGACTATCGGCCAAGCTCGACCGCTACGCCGGCTGATTCCCTCACACAGGCCGCAGACCAGCCCGTCTCGAATGTCGGATTAGCACCTTTCTGCCCTCTGACCTGTGTATTCGGACTTTTCGCCCGACTTCTGCGAATCCGCTTCCGGCTCGTGTACCCGAGTGCATATTGGTCCCACGCGCACTAGCGCGCTCCAATTCCGAGGGGGCCAACGATCATGATGAAGCAAGCTCTAGTCGCCGGCGCGGCAGCACTACTCGCAGTGGTCGGCACTGCAAACGCCATCGCGAAGCCGGTGCATCACATCGACTACGAGGTCCAGTCCGACGCATCCAGCGTCAACGTTGCGTGGCGGCAGGACAACAGCATGCACCACAAGACGATCGACATGTCCAAGCAACCACTCGCGACCGGTCGCAAGTACGGCAATAACCTGCGCAGCGCTCACATTCGGTTCACCACTCCGATCGACATGGAGAGGAGCCTCTACGTATCAGTCGACAGCAACGGACACAACGTCTGTCTGCCGAGACAGGATGGCGAGCTGTACAGCGAACCGATGTTCGCCGAGACCGGGCGAACCGTGTGCGATCGCGCCGCGGATCTCCGGGCCCAGGGCTACTGACTCGGCGGGTTGACCACACGGTCGGCTCATCCGACGACGAGGTCGGCCTTCAGACCGGGCGGCAAATGGTGCGTCACCACCACGACCGTGCGCTCCGGACCGAACAGATCACCCAGCGCCGCACGCAACAGCGCATCGGAGTCAGACGTATCCAAATGCTCGGTCGGCTCGTCGAGCAAGACGACCGGTGAGGCGTTGAGCAGCGCCCGGGCCAGCAGCAATCGGCGCCGCTGACCACCCGACACCCCGGCTGACCCGCCGACCAGTACCGTGTCGAGCCCGTCGGACAAACCGGCGAGCCACTCACCCAGACCGACGGCGCGCAGAGCATCGATCATCTCCGGATACGTCGCGTCACCTCGACCGACGAGCAGGTTCTCCCGCACCGACGCAGAGAACAGGTGGGCATCCTCGGCGCAGTACAGCGTTGCCGCAGTGATGTCGACGGGCTCCCCGTCGATATCGGAGCACGCGACCGCGCCGCCCCGTGGCGCGAGCAGTCCGGCCAATGTCAACAGCAGGGTCGACTTGCCCGACCCCGACGGTCCCACAACGGCTAGCCGTGCACCCGGTTCGAGTACGCGCTCGATCGGACCGCCCGGCGCCGGACCGTCGGCCCACCCCCACGACAACCCGTCGACGATGAGCCGGACCGGACCGCGGTGCCGTGCGACATCGGCTGAGCCGGGTGACGCGACACCCCACTCGACCGGATCTCCCACCAAATCCAACACACGCTCTGCCGCGACCCGACTGTGCTGCCACGCGACCCCCGCGGCGGCCAGCGGCGTGATGGCGTCGAAGGCGGACAGACCGAGTAGGAGTAGCACCCCGAGCCGCATCGGACTCGGATCGCCGCCAGCGGCCAGCGAGATCCCGATCAAGCAGGCGGCAATGACCGTCACCCCCATCGCCAGCGGTGTCACGGCACCGCCCAGCGCGTGCAGCCGGGCACCGCGGTCGGTGGCGTCGGCCACCTCGCGCTGGGCTCGCGACACATCGTCGAGCACCTGCATGCGCCGACCCGCCATCGCCAGCTCGGGCCCGTGGTCGAGCAACAGCATCGTCGACGAGGAGACCGCCGCCCGACCGTCCACCGCTGACCGTGCCACCGAAGCGGCACCACGGGAGGCGAGCACGGGTGCGGCGACCCCGGCGACGACGAGTGCGATCGTCAGCACCACCGCGGCCAACGGCGACACGAACGCCATGATCACAACCGCGGCGACACCGGTGACCGCGGCCACCGCGGCGGGAAGGATGGAGCGCACGACCGCATTGCCGATTTCGTCGACATCGGCACCGGTGCGAGCCAGTAGGTCGCCGCGGCGGATCGACACCGTCGACGCGGCATTGCCGTTGGCCAGCGCGCCGTAGACCTTCTCCCGCGCGGTGGCCATCGCGCGCAACGCGACGTCGTGGGTGGCGAGCCGCTCGAGATACCGAAACAGTCCGCGGGTGATACCGAGCGCCCGGACCGCGGTGATCGCGATGGACAGCGAGAGGATCGGCGGCTGCTGCCAGGCCCGGGTGATCAACCACGCCGAGAGAGCCGCAAGGCCCAGTGCGCTCAACGAGCCGCCCACGCCGTAGGCCAACGACGCAGCGATGCCACGGCGCCGGATGTCGAGCGCGCCCAGTACGCGCCACACCGGATCACCGCGAAGGCCGGCGGACGCCGTCACCTGGCCGCCTCCGTAGCCAGGTCGATAATCCGGTCGGCAGCGTCGAGCCATTCGGCGCGGTGCGCGGCGACGATCACCGTCGCGCCGGCCCGAGCGCGTGCCACGACCGCGGCGATCACACGTTCGCGCGAGGCCTCGTCGAGGTGGGCCGTCGGCTCGTCGAGGAGCACGACCGGGACGTCGCGGGCCAGCGTCCGTGTCAGTGCCAACCGCTGGCGCTGCCCGGCCGAGTGTCCGGCGCCGTCCCACCCGGTAGCGGCGGCAGCAGAGGCAAGCGCATCGGGATCCAGCGGTCCGTAGAGTGCGAGGTTCTCCGCGACGGTGCCCGGCACCATCGCCGGGTGCTGCGGCAACCACGCGATCTGCGACTGGCATGCAGCCCGGTCCGCCTGTGAGAGAACCGTGTCGGCGACGATGATCGCCCCCTCGTCAAGTCCGATCAGACCCAGTAGCGCGGCCAGCGCCGTCGACTTGCCCGAGCCATTGGGCCCGGTCAGAACGGTGATCGCACCGGGTGCACAATCCGCGCGCAGACCGCGCGGAGCCCATCCGTCGCGAGAGCGCACACCGATCCCGGCGAATCTGATCGTCGCGCCCGCCAGGTTCGGCAGGGTCTCGATACACCCGCTCGTTTCTCGCGAGCACGTGACCAGCGCGGCGTCGGTGTCGGCGTCGACGTCGACGGCGACGGCGACGGCGACCAAGGCGAACGCCTCGTCGGTAGCCGCCACCCCGTCGGCCGAGTCGTGGAATGCCGCACCCACCTGCCGCAGCGGCCGGTACGCCTCAGGAGCCAGGATCAACGCCAATACCCCTGCGAACAGCGACATCTCGCCGTACACCAAGCGCAGGCCGATACTCACCGCGACCAGCGCCACCGATAGTGTCGCCATCAGTTCCAGCCACGCCCCGGACAGGAACGCGACGCGCAGCGTGCCCATCGTCGACCGGCGGCATGACGATCCCAGGTCCTTCACCTGAGCCGCGGCCCCCTGCGCCCGGTGCAGCGCGCGCAATGGCGGGATCCCCGCGATCAAGTCCAGCAGCATCGACTGCTGGCGTGCGGTGGCGTCCAGTTTGGCCTGCGTGCGGTCACGCGTCATCAGCCCGATCAGGATGCCGAAGATCGGGATCAATGGGATCGTCAGCACGATCAATCCGGCGGACACGAGGTCGACGGCGGCGATCACGACGATGACGATCGGCGTCAGGGTGACGGCCAGTATCAGCGAGGGCACATACGCCGACAGGTAGGGGCCGAGGTCGTCGAGCCCGGCCAACAACACCGTCGACGCGCGCGACCGCCTGGCGACGAGGCTGCGCATATCGGTGCGCGCCGGGTCGGTCAACGCGCCCAACACATCGTCGCGGACCTGCCCGATCACCGTCTGTGCCGCACGTTGGGCATAGCGCTGCCCGGCGTAGACCGTCACGGTCTGCACGACAACGGCGCCGACGAGCAGTAGCAGGTGCGGAGTCTGCGCGTCGAGACTGCGCCGCAACGGATCAGCCACCAGTTCGGCGAGGATCGACGCCGCGGCGAACGCGACCGCGATGACGGCCAGCGTCGTCACCAGGCCGGCGACCACCGTTACCCCGACGTACCGTCGCGCAGCTGGCGAGCGGCGCAGCAAACGGGGATCCAGCGGGCCCGCGCTCACCCGCGCAGCGACGCCAGGCCGACCGACGGCGGGATGGCATCGGTGGAGATCCGCTGGCGGAACACCCAGTAGGACCAACCCTGGTAGATCACCACGACCGGCGTGATGAACGCTGCGGCCCACGTCATGATGACCAGGGTGTAGTGGCTCGACGACGTGTTCGCGATGGTCAGGCTGTAGGCCGAGTCGGTCGTCGACGGCAAGACCGCCGGGTACAGGCAACCGAACAGCGTCACGATCGTGGAGATGATGGCGATCGACGTCGCGCCGAACGCCCATCCCTCACGCTTGGTCCACGTGAAGGCGACGGTGGCGAGCGCCGCTACCGCAGCGATGAGCACCGGTGCCCACGTCCATCCCTTGCCGTAGGCGAATTGGGTCCACAGCAGGAACGCCGCCGCCACGACGGTCATCGCGACGGACAGCCGCGACGCCCACAGCATGGCTTCGTCACGCAGGCTGCCGGCGGTTTTGAGGGAGAGGAACACCGCCCCGTGGGTGAGGAAGGCGAGCAGCGTCGTCAATCCACCCAGCAGGGCGTATGGGTTGAGCAGACCCCAGAACGTGCCGGTGAACTGGGCATGCGCGTTGATCGGGAGTCCGCGCACCACATTGGCGAACGCGACGCCCCACAGCAGCGCCGGCACCCACGAACCGACGGCGATGCACCAGTCCCACACCCGGCGCCACTGCGGATCGTTGATCTTGCCGCGCCACTCGATCGCGCACACACGCACGATCAGCGCCACCAGGATCAACAACAGCGGGAGGTAGAAGGCGGTGAACATCGTCGCGTACCAGCCGCCGAAGGCGGCGAACATCGCGCCGCCCGCCGTCAGCAGCCACACCTCGTTGCCGTCCCACACCGGTCCGATGGTGTTGAGGATGGCGCGCCGCTTGTTGTCGTCGCCGCGGCCGATCAGGCCCATCAGCATGCCGACGCCGAAGTCGAAGCCCTCCAGCACGAAGTAGCCGGTGAACAGCACCGCGATCAGAATGAACCAGAACTCGGGCAATCCCATGGTCGTCTCGTCTCTGTAGCGTTTCGCCGGGTTCAGTATGCGAACGACAATTGCTTGTCGTCGTCGGAGTTCTCGAGTACTTGCTCGTCGTGGCCGGGTGCCGCGGGTCCCTCCCGGATGTAGCGGCGCTGCAGCGCGAACCACACGACGCCGAGCGCGCCGTAGAGCAGCGTGAACACGATGAGCGATCCCAGCACCAGGCCGGCGGAGTTGTTGGACACCCCGTGCTGCACCAGCATCGAGACGCGCAGCGGGTCGAGGTCGTCGACCCAGTTGGGCGCGACCACCCAGGGCTGGCGGCCCATCTCGGTGAAGATCCACCCCGACGCGTTGGCGAGGAACGGAGTCGGCAGGAGCCACAGCGCGAGCAGTCCGAAGCGGCGCGATGTCACCACCTGCTTGCGCCTGGTCAGCCACAGCCCGCCGAGGGCGATGATCACCGAGCCCACGGCCCACGTGATCATCGCGCGGAACGACCAGTAGGTGACGAACAGGTTGGGCGCGAAGTTCTGCCCGGCGTAGGCCGGGTTTCCGGCGAACGCCTTGGTGTACTCCTCCTGCAGTTCCTTGACACCCTTGATCTCGGTGTCGAATCGGTGGTCGGCGAGGAAGGAGAGCATGCCCGGCACCGCGACGACGTGCTTGATGTTGTCGCAGTTGTTCTGCCGCCCGATGGACAGGACCGAGAACGCGGCACCCTTCTCCGAAACGCAGAGCGACTCGGCCGCGGCCATCTTCATGGGCTGCTGTTTGAACATGATCTGTGCCTGCAGGTCGCCGGTGAGGATCACCGCGATACCGGCGGCGATCGTCACCCACAGGGCGAACCGGGTCACCGGCCGCCACAGTTGCTTGGCATCGTCGTCGAGCGCCTCAGGAGTGGCGTCGACAAGACTCGGCGCGGTGGTCTCCTCCACCTCCACTCCGACGGCGGCGTCGCCACCGGCCGCAACCAGGCGCAGTTGGCGGGCCCGCCACGAGGTGCGGGCCATCCACCAGCAGCCGATGGCGCCGACGAACGTCGCCGCGGTGAGCAGCGCACCGGCGATGACGTGCGGGAAGGCGGCGAGTGTCGTGTTGTTGGTGAGCACCGCGACGATGTTGTTCATCGCAGGGCGGTGGCGGGTGTCGTCCCACTCGACGCCCACCGGGTGCTGCATCCACGAATTGGCGGCGATGATGAAGTACGCCGACGCGTTGACGCCGAAGGCGACCATCCAGATGCACAGCAGATGGATGCGCCTACTCAACCGGCCCCAGCCGAAGACCCACAGGCCGATGAACGTCGACTCGGCGAAGAAGGCGACGAGGCCCTCCAACGCCAACGGCGCGCCGAAGACGTCGGCGACGAACCGGCTGTACTCGCTCCAGTTCATTCCGAACTGGAACTCCTGCACGATGCCGGTGGCGACGCCGAGGGCGAAGTTGATCAGGAAGAGCTTCCCGAAGAACTTGGTGGCGCGCAGCCACGCATCGTTGCCGGTGAAATGCCACATCGTCTGCATCACCGCGATCATCGGGGCGAGCCCGATGGTCAGCGGGACGAGGATGAAGTGGTAAACGGTCGTGATCCCGAATTGCCAACGGGAAATGTCGACGACGTCCATGTGTATGCCTCATCTGCCGGACTGGGCTCTGAATAACGGCTGCTACTACGTGTAATAGTAGATCGGATCCAAGGTAAGCCGCAGCGCAAAGGGCCACAAGGGACACCGGTCCCCGATAGACGTGGTCCTGCTCACGCCCGGCTACGCCCGCATGACCGCCCGCATCGCTAGATCGGCGAATTGTGCCGCGGTGTCAGAAGTGGCCTCCCGCAACGGCATCGGCACGTCGTCGATGCGCGTGACGCGGGCCGCGACGGTCACTGACGAGCACAGCCACACCGAATCCGCCGCCAGCAGATCGTCGGGTACGAGGGGCTCCTCCCTGCACACCCACCCCTCCTCGTCAGCCAGCGCGAAGATCGCGGCGACGGTGGTGCCCGGCAGGATCCCAGCTTCGACCGGCGGCGTCCGCAGGACCCGGCCGGTGACCGCGACGACGGTCGAGCGCGGCCCCTCCAGCACCTGCCCGTCGGCCGACGTGTAGACCACGTCGTCGAAGCCGTGGGCCCGCGCGTAGCGCAAGGCTGCCATGTTCGCCGCGTAGCTCAGCGTCTTGGCGCCGATCAGCTGCCACGGGGCCCGGCCGGCGAAGTCGACGGTGTAACCGCGGTCCAGCAGGCACACGGCGACACCGTCGGCACGCGCACGTGCGGCGTGTGGCCCCGCGTCTGTGACCATCACCAGCGCGGTCGTGGCCGCGGGGGTGTCCATGTCCGCCGGATCGGATTCCCGCCCACGGGAGTAGACGAGCCGGAGCAGCCCCTCCACGTCGCCGTTGGCGTCGACCCAGGCGGCACGTGCGTCCTCGACGGCCCTCCCCCACGTCACCGGGTCGGGGTCGGGCAGGTCCATCCGCCGTGCACCGGCGCGCATGCGCGCCAGGTGGCGCGCCACGTTGCACACCTTCGCGTCGCGGACGAGCAGTGTCTCGAAGATCCCGTCACCGCGCACCACGGCGAGATCGTCGGCGTGGATGAAAGGCACAGCGGGATCGCGACGCCCGTGGTGAACGTCGATCAGGACGGGGGTGACCATGGCGCAAGGCTATCGTGGAGTGGTGGAATCCTCGGTCATCCTCACCAGCCACCTCGACGCGAACACCGTCGGCGCGGTCGCGGAGCCGGACGGCGTCTACGGCCATGGGCCCGGCTCCCGACGGGTGGCCTGGCACTACGGCGATCCGCTGGGCGAGCAGCGCGCCGCGACGACCGGTGCGATCATCGTCGACCGCTCCGACCGCTCCGTGTTGGAGATCTCCGGTGACGAGCGCCTGACCTGGCTGCACACCATCTCCAGCCAATTCGTCTCGGACCTGCCCGACCGCCGTAGCGCCGAGAACCTGTCGCTGGACCTCAACGGTCGTATCGTCGACCATTTCGTCCTCAGCGATATCGACGAGGTGACCTGGGTGGACACCACGGGGCCGCGCGGACCGGAGCTGGTCGACTTCCTCACCAAGATGGTCTTCTGGGCCAAAGCCGAACCGGTGGCACGCCCGGACATGTGCGTGTTGACACTCGTCGGCCCCG
>CAZVVS010000165.1:0-10316 GCA_964630585.1 uncultured Gordonia sp. | reverse complement strand
CCCCCCGCCACCTGGCGGCGAGCGGCACCGACGCCGCGCTCGCGACCGACGACGGCGGCGTCCACCTGAGCCACGACGGCGGTCGAACCTGGCACCGCTCGGAGGCACTGGTCACCGGCGGCCATGACGTCGTCGTTGCTGGCCGACCCGGCTCCTAATCACCCGCGCGCTCGGTTCAAAGGGCTTCGCCAGCGCAACTACACCGGTCAGTCACCGTAATCGCTCTCACCCCCGTACGCGGCTTGTCACCAAGAGATCCGGGAAGTTATCAATCAGCGCAACTACTAGAGATACCCCACGAAATCTATGAGCTCCGAGCCCAGATCAGTTGCAAATGGTACCATCAGATCATCGCCGACCGCTGTCACATCCAATTTGGATGCCGCGATAAGACCCCGGACTTGAAGATCGAAGATGAGGAGATCCATCATCCGATCGTCTACGCCCAGTCCGGCATTGTGGAGCATCGATCGCGGCGTTCGAGCGCCTGCCAGATCGTCTTGGGCGCAACTCGGACTGGCCGCAAACTTTAGAAGCAGAAAATGCTCAGGCGCCAACTCAGCGATCAGATCCAAGAACCGCATGGCAACAAGATCGTCATCGAACTCCCCTGCACCTACATTCGTCAGCGCAGCCTGCAGCATCGAAATCTTGCTCTCGAGCCCGGTGCCGAGCGCTATCTGTGTTGCTCGCGATACGGCGTCTATGAACAGATCATCTCCGAACATCTCGGCGAGAAGCTCTTCTGACTCAATGCGACGCGAAAGATCGTTGATGACCTCACCTAATCGATCGAGCCACGCGTCCACACGCTTGTCGTACTTCGGCTTCACGACCGCCTGCAGCAATACGAGAGCCGGCCCGCCCGCAACTGGTATCGCAGCGACGGAAGCGTCGACCGCAGTCCGGCCCCAATCCCTTACGGAGCGCCCGGGACGCTGAGCAACGAGGGCTGGGACGCTTTCCGGCAGTGCAGCCCCGTCCTCACCTTCTGAGCTCAATCGGGATCTGTCCGCAACTGCGCCATTCGACGTCGCACGCGCTCAGCGTACTCAGCTCCTGGCGATCCAGTGGGTTCAGACGACCCACCAAAAGCACCGGATGATGGCGATGCCATCGCATCGACAGAACGCTCTAGCGCGGCAAGCGCCTCGCCATCGTCCGCCTCCAGCTCACCGATCCACCGAGCGATTAGGTCTACGTCCCCGTCGCTGAAGCTCTGGAGGCCGCTTTCGAGATCCCTAAGCTGATCGCCATCGACACCCACGGCTAGGGCGACGTCCTCGAGGGTACGATCAGCGGCGATTCGGCTGGCTCGCAGAAGTGGCTCCAAGAATCCGCCTCGAGCTCGTCGGGCCGCCAAGCGCTGATCGACGACAGCGATCAGGCGAGCGCGCCCCTCTGCGGGCGCTGGCACATGTGAACTCATGAGGGCGTCTACCAGACCTGACGCGCGGGGCGAAAGGGCACCGCACCACTTGATCGGTAGCCCCGTCGGTGCGATCGTAGGCTCTGCGTCCACCGGATCTTCTCCCTGCAAAGCCTTCTGCAGCTCTCGAAGATCTGCGCCGAGGTCCAGTTCCAGGCCGACGTCTTCCTCGTTGTTGTCGTTTTCGTACATCAGCTCTCTTCCCCAAGAAGGTGTGCGTAATCAGTGCTCTCCAGCAGAAGCTTCTTGAGGCGAGCCAATGCTCGATGGTGCCGTACCCTGCAAGCAACCTCACTAACTCCGCCACCTATCCGCTCAGCCGCCTGCGCATAGGTCAGGCCCTCGAAGTCCCTAAGCGCAATGATGACCTGGTCAGCCAGACTCAACTCGAGAAGAAACGATGTGAGGGAGTGTCTATCGTTCTCTGGACTGTCTGTACCCGACGAGACGGTCAGGGCTTCCGCCAGCTCGTTCAGGTCGGTCGGCCGAATACCGCCCCGCGTTCGCCTGATGGTCGCTAGCTCATGACGTAAGAACCCTCGAACCCACGCAGGGAACGAGCCCGCCGAGGGGTCGAAGCGCTCAAGTCGGTCAACCGCCTTCAGTACGGCAGTCTCCACGGCAGACTCGCGGTCTGCTGGCCCCAGATCAGATCCAACGTCCTCTGAGTAACGAATCAACATCGGCATCAGGACCGTGACAAGGGCCGTCCCCGACCACGCCTCTCCCCTTCGTGCAGCACCTAGCAGCCGCTCGTAGTCCATGTCTTCCTCATGCTTCCATACGTATCGGCGTTACACCCCAGGGAGATCTACGACAGAGGTGTCGTTCCTGACTACCGAGACTTGAGGATCGCTAAGGTTGACTGAAAGACCCCGAGGATGCTCGAAGTCCGCCACGACCCAGCTGACTGCACCTGGGACCCGCCAAGCGAGAACCTTTTGATCCTCTGCGTGCCCTGTCGCATCAATCACCGCCTCGGCCAGGACTGAGGGGTTATTCGAGTACCAGGCCTCTCGCTCGACGAGCTCGACGACCCAGACCCACCTTGACATCGGAAGCCACTGATATGCCGCGAGAAGCGATTCGCTCCCACGCTCACGCATCTTGGTCTTGAATTCGTTCGAAAGACAGACAGACGCCTTGAACTCAAGGTCACCGCTGTCCAACCTGGCTTCCAAGAGCTTCGACCCTGCATCGTCGGAGTCTGCGAGAGCCTCAATAAGCTTCCTTCGACCGAGCCGCTCAGCGCGCTCTCCCGACATGTACACCTTAGATGGCATCGGAATGACCAAGTACTCCCAAGGGCGGTACCTGTCGGACTTGACGCTATCGACGACTACGTATGGTCCTTCAAGATCATCCTGACGAATAAACTGAAGGTGGCGGCGGCCATCTTGTCGGACCCATCGGTAGCCCATCAAGGCGAAGATGTGGCCGCCGCCCGCCCCAATGACGGGAAGACCTGAGTCAAGATATCGGCATGCAACGCTGGCAATAGTCTCACCTGCGGGCAAACGCGTGAGCCGGTAGACGACCGGAGGCAACCCAGCGCGTTCAAGCATCTGAACGAGCTGAGTGATGGTCACTGCACCAGACGGAACCAATCGCCCGTGCTCCATCGGTGTAAAGCCGGCGAGATCTGCTGGGAGTATCCGGGGAGCATCGAAGCGCAGGTGATGATAATAGGCGCACACCCACGCAGTCACGTGCACGCAGACTCCAAGTTGAAAGTCCTGAGCCATAAAGGGCGCCGCATCGGTCGTTAACGTCGAGCCGAACAGGTTCACGTGGTCCTCGACGATACAGCTCACATGACCGGCCAGAACGGACGTGGGCGCAATCATAGTACGCCCTACGGGACTTGCGTCTACGGGCCTAATCACGCAGTAGCCAAGATAGCCACAGTTTGCAAATGCAGTCGGCCTCGCCATGTCCAAATGGTCTGTCGCGTTCATCTCAGAAGCGAAGAAATGCAGGCGGTGCGCTATGGAAGGATACCGACGGAATGTGGTCGAGTAGAATCGACTATGTTCGCTTCTATAATCAGCGTCAATATACCGGTGTTCAGCTAAAACACTGCGCGCGCCGGCGCGATCGGCGTGAGAAATGACGCTTCCAAGAAGGTCGTTTCTCGCGCCGGCGTAGTTTAGGGAGAGATCCTCGAGATCTGATGCAGAGTGAAGGTCGTAAAGACTCGCTGGCTCACGACGCGTCCATTCTTGAAAGTCCTGCACTTGAGGCCGGTTCCGCCGCTAGAGTCGTGGACCCAGATAGTACTGATCGCCTGCTGCCAGTGCGGCGTGTTGCGCCTCATCGATATCCCACAGCTCTGAGCGGAGCAGCTCAGCGCTCTCCGCCGATAGTACGGCGCCCGGAACCTTCTCAAGAGGCGGCGAACTACTGGTTACAGGCGTACCTCCCCCTTTGACTGCTTGTCCGTTAACGATTCGCTGGCGTTGGCCCACGGAATAGCTCCTGACATCTTACCCATGAACAGGGTACCCACCGGTTGGCCGGGACATTCGAGAGTGTAATCCCAATCTCCGACACAGTGGTTGATTTTCGGCCAGCGCGACCACCCACGTCAAACCGAGAGATGAGCATCGAGGATGACTGGCCGCCTCCCCGCACCTACGTGAACTCCTTCGTCGCGAGCAGGGGTTGGCGCCTCGGTCAATGCACTTGGCACAAGGCCAAGGCGAGATCGGATTTCTGCGAGCCGTGCCTCCGTCCCAATACACTTGCGAGCGGCGCCGCCCCTTCATGAGTTGATCTTCGACTAAATGAATCTTGCCTTGGTCTCATTAGCGCGGTCCGCGGAGCATGTCGGCGACGGCTTGAGCCTTCAAGCACGCCTGATCGCGGCAGGTGCATTTCCCAGGATCGGCACGGCCGTCAGTATTGTGGGCGGTGACTCTACGACGCTCGGCCCAGCGCACGAGGTCGGCTGCCATCTCCGGGCTGACGGACACCGTGCTGGCCTGTCTACCGTCGTTGGGTCCCGCCGACGCCTCGAGCTCATCCGCCGTCTCGCTCCCCGTGCCTGCGCCGCACGACGGGCAGTAGCGCCACTCCGGCTCCAGCTTGAAGCCGCAGGCACACTCGGCAGGTGCCTCCACTCTGAACGGGGCCACCCCGGCCGGCGAGGCGTCGCGCAGCGCCCCAGGTAACTCGGTCGACGTCAGGATCAGGAGGTGCTTCGTCGCACGCGTGAGCGCTACGAAGACGGCGCGAAGGCCGCGCTGGGTCGAGCCGGCGATCTCGGCCGGTTCCAAGACGATGACGCTGTCGAACTCGAGACCCTTCGCCTCCGGCGCCTCCAGCACGCTCACCTCACGGCCGGCGAGTGCGCTCGACCCGCCGATCGCTTGGCGGAGCGGGCCCGCGAGTCGCGGCGGGGCGATGACGGCCGTCGTCCCCACCGTCGACCTCACCGCTCGACTCACCCGTGCGGTTGCGCTGCCGACTGAGCCGTTGATCTTCTCGATCGCCGGCTCCTCGCCCTCACGGAAGCTCGTCGGCGCGTGCAAACCTGGGGCGATCTCCGGGAGCAGCCGGCACGCGAAGTCACTGACGGGCTTGGGGATGCGGTAGCCCATCGCCAGCTGGCCGACGGCGGCACGGTCATCCAGCCCGCAGGCGTGAAGCACCTGATCCCACCGGGTCGGCGACCATGGCGCCGTCCCCTGTGCCAGATCACCGAGGATCGTCATCGACGCCCGCTGCGCCCGCCGAAGGACCATGCGCCATTGCATCGGCGAGAGATCCTGGGCCTCGTCGATCACCACGTGGCTGTACGAGGTCGGGTGACCGACGAGTTGGTAGTGCGCCTCGTCGATCAATGGCAGATCCGACGCCTTCCACTGCGTCTGACCGCCTCGGGTCCGCAGGACTGCAGCTTGGGCCTGCGAGTCCAGCACCCCTTCTGCCGCCGCCGACAGGAGATCGGGCTCCGTGAGGATCCGGTTGACCAGTCGGGCTCCCTCCAGAGTCGGGAGGATCGACCGGCGCTCCACCGTCAGCACCTGCTTGGCGGTCTCGAGGAAGTCCGCACGCTCGCGCTCGAGCGGCGACCGTCCGGTACGCGTGACGCTGCGCTCCTGGAACAGCTGCACGCATCGGGACGCAAGGGCTCCGGGGAACCGCTCTTGGACCGATCGGTAGCTCTGGCCACCCTCGAAGAGCCGCGCTACCGCCTCGGCGACCTCCTGTTCGGAGAGTTCGACCTTGTGGAGGCCGTGGGCGACGGTGACGGCCTGGGGTCGGACCTGGAGCCGGATGGCCCGAGCGATCACGGTCGCCATGCCTTGGCCCGCCTTGGCTCGGGCGGCCGCATCGCTGTCGGTTGCTCGAACCTCGACCGCATCTCGCTGCGTTGCCGGCAACGCGCTCACGCTGAGCTCGTCGAGCGTGATCTGGCGCGCCGCCGATTCACCCAGCGCCGGCAGGACGCCGCTGATGTAGTCGAGGAACCGCGGGTTCGGCCCGACGATGAGGACGGACTCCGACCCGAGCTGTCGCCGCTGTTCGAAGAGCACCCAAGCGGCCCGATGGAGCCCCACAACCGTCTTCCCTGTGCCGGGACCGCCCTGGATGAGCAGGGGCACGGTGGGGTCGGCCCGAATGAGCCGGTCCTGGTCGGCCTGGATCGTGGCGACGACATCGTGCATCTCGCCGGTGCGAGAGGCTTCGAGCTCCGCCAGCAGGAGATCGCGAGCGCGGAGCTCGGCGTTCACGGCCTCCTCGGCAATCTCGCCGGCCTCCACTTCCACCGTGTGTGGCGGACTCTCCTCGCCATGGGCCCCGGCAGACACATCAGCCGCCGGGGAGGTGACCTCCTCCTCTCCTGGCCGCAGGGGCGGTGCCGGTAGGTCGATCCCGTCGGGCGGCGCCGCCACGTCGAGGCCGCTCGCGGGCGGTCGGAACCCCCTGACGAGCAGCTCATCGTCGATCGATTCCAGATGACGTCGCCGCATGACGAAGTTGCGCCGGCGTCCGATGCCCAGCGGCTGTGTGGTCGACGCCTGGTAGAAGCTCTCCCCCACACCGGTGCGCCAGTCGACGACCGCTGGGTCCGCGCCGTCGCCGTCCACGTGACACATGCCGACGTAGTAGGTGTCACCCTCCACGAGATCGAGCCGACCGATGACCAGTCCTCGCTCGTGGTCGCGAGCCGCTGCCAGCTGCTTACGACGGCTTTCACGGATTTGCTTCAGCGCGGTGTGACCACCGCCATCGGCGGCGACATCAGGCACCGGTGCCGCCACACCCGTCACCATTGCGTCGAGCCGCTCGTACGCCCATTCGACGTACGCCTGTTCAAGCGCCCGCTCACCTTCCCCCGCCAACATCCCCTCATCCCCTCTTGGTGTCGTAGTGGCGATCGTCCGAGGACCATCGGTCGATTACGTCGTCGGTGTGACTCCCTATCCCGGGTCAGTCCTCATCACCGCCACGGCGACGGGATGCGTTTCCACAGCAAGACCACGCCGCTGGTTGAGCTCCTCGACCGTCTCCTCGAGACGAATACGCAGGTTGTTGATACGGCCTTCGTGGAGTCGAGTGAGCGGCTTGCTCCGTCGCACCTTCTCGAGGGACAGGGTCTGCCGTGCCCGACCGACCTTCACCTGCACACTGGCCCGTTGAGCAGCGATCCGAGCATCGACCAGCGCCTCGTTGTCCGCTTGGCGCTCGGTTTGGGTCTCGATCTGACGGCGGTGCAGGTGCGACTCGGCAGCTTCGACGTGTCGCACGAGCGACTCGACGCTCTGCAAATCCTCGTCATCATGGAGCTCACCGCGCGCCACGGCCGCAAGGAACCGATCGGCGGCGCCTTCATCTGGCTCGCCGGTCTGGAGGTCGATGGCGACCGGCCAGAGCTCGAGGCTCGGCCGTAGGCCCGTCGTCCGAGCGAGATGGACAACGACCAGCCACCGGCCAGCGGGACCGGACGGGATCCGAACCGCGCCGAACCGCTTCACTCCGGAGGGTCGATCGCCGAACCAGCGGGTCGCGGCCCGGATCAGCGGATGTCGGAACGTGATGAGGTCGAGGCTGGACCTGGTGTCGATCCCGGTCTCGTACGTCAGGTGGACCGGGTCGCCGTCGCGGAGGCGAGCGACGAGCTCCGGCAACGTGAACCGGCTACCGGTCCCCGATCCACCTAGGCGGGCCACGCGGTCCGCCAGCTCCTCGTCCCCCACGAGCTCGACGCGTCCGCTGCCCGCGGCGGTCAACCGTGCTCGGGTGCCGTCCGCCAAGAACCTCTCCAGCAGGACGGCCAGCTCGTGCGGGCCGACGAATCGTCCACGACCGGCGGTGTCCTGCTCGAACCCCTCGATGAGGAGGTGGTCGATTCCGGCAAGCAGGCTCTGCGCCTCCCGGAGATCCTCGACGGCGTGACGCTGATTCTCCACGACCACAGCGACCTCGCCGATCCGCCGCTCGCGCTGCGCTTCGCTGAGCGACGGGTCGAGCGCGATGTTGGCGAGCTCGTTGACCCGGTCTCGCAGGATCGGCTCAAGCTCACCGATGGACTCCTGGAACACCCCGATGCGCTCGTAGAGCCGCTCGAAGATGTCCGTCTCGATCGTGCCGGGCACATGGAAGTTGACGACGAAGATCTTCTTGTGCGCCTGCCCGATGCGATCGAGGCGACCGATGCGCTGTTCGACCTTCATCGGGTTCCAAGGCAGGTCGTAGTTGACCACCACCGAGCAGAACTCGAAGTCGAGGCCCTCGCTGGCGACCTCGCTGGCGAGGAGGATGTCGAACTTCCCGGCGCGGAAGTCGTCCATGATCCGCTGTCGCTCGTCCATCTTCGTTCCGCCGTGCATCGACCGGACCCGCCAACGTCCCTGCAAGTGCGTTTCCAGATAGGCGATGGTCCGACGGAAGAAGGAGAAGACGAGCACCTGCCCGCCACCCCACCGGTCGGTCTCCTCCAACACCTGCAGGAAGCAGTCGAGCTTGGTGTCGACCTCCCCCACCCCGGCCAGGGCGGCGGCGATCGCCGTGGGGCTCAGCGGTGCACCGTCGTCCTCAGGTGAATCCGAGCCGACGACCGCATCCCAGTCGTCGAAGTCCTCGTCGTCGAACGCGTGCGCGGCGATCCCTGCGTCCTTCTCTGCCACCACACCGCGCATCACTGGAAGACAGCTCGCGGCCTGCCGCAAGGGCATCTGGGTGGTGAACCCCACCGGGTGATCGAGTGCCAACGCCCGCTGGCGCGCCCACTCCAGCACGGCGCGGTAGGACTGCTGCTCAGCCGGCGTCCACGGGACGTCGATCGAGATCGGCTCCCGGACCGCTTTCTGCTCAGCGACGTCCACCTTGCGGGTGCGGGTCAGCACACTCGAAAGGGTGTTGAGCTCGACGAGGTGGCGACGCGCTCGTGCGATCTCCGCCGCTCCGAGTGCATCGGCGTCGAGGAGGTCGTGGAGCTGGAGGTACTCCGGCTGGCTGACGACCGCCTGACCCAACTGGCAGGTGCGGACGGCGTCCAGCGTCGGGATCAGCTGACGGGGCTCGTGTCGATGGTCGTAGATGTGCTGGGCGACCCGGTTCAGGAAGCGGTTCGGCTCGAGCTGCAGCGGGAAGATGTGCGGGTCGGCGAACTCATCGGGTGCGAGCAGGTTCAGCAGGTTGAACAGGTCACTGCTGCCCAGGTTGAGCGGGGTGGCCGAGAGGAACAGCAATGCGTCGGCCCAGTCGCTGAACAGCTCGCCGAGCTCATAGCTGAGGGTGCCCTGGTTGCGCAGGTAGTGCGCCTCATCGACGATCACAAGGTCGAGGCGGGGGTGCAGTTCAGTGAGTTCGGCCAACAGCGAGCTTGACCGAAGGCGCTCGAGGGAGACCACCCCGAAGAAGGGCTTGGTCTCGTCTCCCGATCGCAACACCTCGATCAGGTCCTCGAGGCCGGCACGATCAAGTTCACGGACGCGGCGGTCGAACCGGTTCCGCATCTCGGCCTGCCACTTCTTCACGAGCGCTGCTGGACAGACGATGAGCACCCGGCTGAGGTGCGGGTTCCGGGCCTCGAGCTCGGTCCAGATCAGGCCGGCCTCGATGGTCTTGCCCAGACCCACCTCGTCCGCGATGAGAAGGCGCTGGTGCGGTGACTCGAGGAGGCGGAGGACCGGACGGAACTGGTACGGCCGGAACACGGTCTTGCTCGACAGGTAGGAGTAGATGACGTCCGTCAGGGGGTTGGTCAGCTTGGTGACCGTCAGGCTCACCGACAGCTCCTGCGCCGAGGCCGGCGACGATTCGAGCCACGTGACGGGATCGTCATCGTCGATGCTCAGTGGGCGAAGGCCCGCCTCGGGGATGCTGCGAACCTGGCCGTCGACCCGCACCTTGTAGACGTGGGTCTGGTCCCGCGCCGTGGACGACTCGACTCGTCCGACCGTGCGATCGCCGGCGACCGTGACCCAGTCGCCTTCGCCGTAGGCCGGCGCATGACCGAGCGGCGTCGCCTGCGCCCAGAAGAACTCGAACCACTGCTGGGCCTTGCAGAGCGGATGATCAGCAGGCACCGACTCACGGAACACCGCTTCGGCAAGCGCGGGCGGCCGGCCACGCTGGCACCACAACACATCAGTACCGAGCGCTGTCCGAAACACATACAGCCCGTTGGGCAGCAAGGCATCAGGGGGCACGGCGTGTCGCCCCTCGACAGCCGGCATTCCGACAACCGGATCGCCT
The DNA here is from genome assembly GCA_964630585.1 of uncultured Gordonia sp. Classification (GTDB taxonomy): domain Bacteria; phylum Actinomycetota; class Actinomycetes; order Mycobacteriales; family Mycobacteriaceae; genus Gordonia. The sequence goes on along the minus strand of CAZVVS010000165.1, from coordinate 178 downwards.
CCCAGCAGGAGGAGACGATCGGCGACCAGGCCGGACAGAACGAGCGACAGGTCGACAACACCTGGCTGGTACTCGAGATCCGGTGCAGGAGCCACGATCCACGTACCGTAAGTCATCTGCTGAGCGCGCCGCTCCGGCACCCATGTACGGTCAGCGCCGATGCCAGAGGCGAAGGGGC
>CAZVVS010000164.1:0-10427 GCA_964630585.1 uncultured Gordonia sp. | reverse complement strand
GGTGGTTCGCCCTGCACCGACCAGAACGGCGCGAAGGGTACCTACATCTGGAGCTCGAGCACCAACCAGTGGGTCTGCAAGATCGGCGGCGACGCGCCGCCGGCCAAGAAGACGCCGCCACCGGCGTCGCCCTTCGGCAGTTAGGGCCTCCGGCCCAAACCATTCGACCCGTCGACCAAAGTGGGCGGGTCGAATGCTGTCTGCAACCGCTACGGGGTGACGATGTTGAAGTTCGGATCGGGAGGCGAGAGCGCACCCAACACCCCGACCAGTGCACCAGGGTCCCCATCGACGGTGAGTCCCGCCGTTTGTGCGCCGGGGAGGTCGCCGGTCGCGAGGTACACGAGCACTCCGTCGGGGACGGTGACGGTCGCGGCGGCAGCCACGTCGGGCTTGTCGTGATCGCGCAATAGGACGCCGTTGTGCAGCCGGGTGAGGAATCGCTCGTCGCCGAACACCCAGCGAAGCGTGATGTCGAGGTCCCACACCTTCTGCGCGTCGAGCTGGATGGCCAGGGCGTCCAGGAACATCTCGGGCTGCAGGTTCGCGGCGATGTCTTTGCTGCTGGCCGCGGTGGGCGTGCCGAAATTGCCGCTGCGCAACTCCATCGCGCCGGAGAGGTAGAAATTGCGCCACGGCCCGCTCTCGGCTGCGAAGCCCAGCTTCTCGAAGGTGTCGGCCTGCAGTGCGAGGGCCTCCGCGTGGTCGGGCTGCGCGAAGATCACGTGGTTGAGAACCTCTGCGGCCCACCGGTAGTCGCCGTCATCGAACGACTTGCGCGCCTTGGCGACGACGGCGTCCGCGCCGCCCATGAATTCGACGTAGCGCGGGGCAGAAGCCTCAGGCGGGTGCTGCCACAGGTTCGCGGGATTGCCGTCGAACCAGCCGAGATAGCGCTGGTAGACGGCCTTCACGTTGTGGTTGACCGAGCCGTAGTAGCCGTGGGTGTTCCAGGCTTGCTCGAGACCCGGCGGCATCTGGAACTGTTCGGCGATCTCGATGCCCGTGTAGCCGCGGTTGAGCAGGCGCAGCGTCTGGTCGTGCAGGTAGGCGTACATTTCCCGCTGCGTCTGCAGGAACGTCAAGATCCGCTCACGGCCCCACGTCGGCCAGTGGTGGCTGGCGAAAACGACGTCGGTGTCATCGCCGAACATCTCGATGGCCTCGCCCAGGTAGTGTGCCCAGGCGCGCGGGTCGCGCACGACGGCGCCGCGCAGCGTCAGGATGTTGTGCATCGTGTGGGTCGCGTTCTCGGCGATGCACAGCGCACGGCGGTCGGGGAAGTGGAAGTGCATCTCGGCGGGTGCCTCGGTGCCGGGCGCGAGTTGGAAGACCATGCGCACCCCGTCGACGGTCAGTTCCTGCCCGGTCTCGGTGATATCGACGGTCGGCTCGATGATCGTGACGGTGCCCGTCGACGTCGTCTGCCCGAGGCCCGCACCGACGCCGCCGCGGGGGTTGCGGGGGAGTGCGGCGCCGTACATGTAGCCGGCGCGACGGCTCATCGCGGTGCCCGCGTAGAGGTTCTCGGCGATCGCCGGTTCCATGAAGCCCGTCGGCGCGATGATCTGCACGCGCCCGGCATCCACGTCTTCCTGGGTGGTGACGCCCTTGACGCCGCCGAAGTGGTCGACGTGGCAGTGGGTGTAGATCACCGCCTTGACGGGTCGATCGCCCCGGTGGGCGTGGTAGAGGGCCAGGGATGCCGTGGCGGTCTCGGTGCTGATCAGCGGGTCGATGATGATGATCCCGCGCTCACCCTCGATGACCGTCATGTTCGACAGGTCAAATCCGCGGATCTGGTAGATGCCGTCGGTGACTTCGTAAAGCCCGTGCTTGGCGCACAGTTGGGATTGGCGCCAGAGACTCGGGTTGGCGGTGTCGGGTGCCTCGCCGTCGAGGAACTCGTAGGCGTTGAGATCCCAGATCGTGTCGCCGTCGGCGTTCTTGATCGCGCCGACGTCAAGCGTCGCGATCAGCCCCCGATCGGCGTCGTCGAAATCCTGGGTGTCGTTGAACGGGTAGATACCAGCCGTCGGTGCGTCGCCCCCCGACGTGGGTGTCACCAGACGTATAGATCGTTGGTGTTGTCGTCCGCGCGGGTCTCCGCGCGATGCTGGCCGTCATGACCGAGGGGCAGAGCGCAACGGGGGCTGTGCCGCGTGCGACGCCGTCCGTGCCACTCGGACGGGCAGCGGGTTGCGGCAACGGTATGGCTCTGATCAGTCATGGCGCGGCTCCTGTTGGTTAGGTCTCCAGTATGTCGCATTTCGAGCAACTTTGGGAGTCAGATACGCATCGTCGCAGGTCAGGCTGGTGACCGCTGAGTAAGAAGGGATGCGGAACACCGAGATCTACGACCTATCAGCGGTCCCACGCATCGGCGCAAGTGCAGGCGGAAGCAGCGCCCGGGTCAGGCGCTCCCTCGCTGCGTTACCGGTCGCGCTTGGCGTCGCGGGCGGCGTTGAGGAAGGGTGTGATGATGTCGACGGGCAGCGGGAAAACGACCGTCGAGTTCTGGTCGGCACCCAACTCCAGCAGGGTCTGCAAGTAGCGCAACTGCAGTGAGGCCGGGCTCTGCGAGAGAGTGTCGGAGGCCAGTTTGAGCTCCTCGGAGGCTTGCAGTTCGCCGCGGGCATTGATGACCTTGGCACGGCGTTCGCGCTCCGCCTCGGCCTCGCGGGCCATCGCCCGTTGCATGGATTCGGGGATCTCGACGTCTTTGATTTCCACCACCTGCACCTGTACCCCCCAATCGCTGGTCTGCGCTTCGATCACGGTGCGCAGATCGGCGTTGAGGTCCTCGCGATGTGCCAGCAGGGTGTCCAGGTCGACCCGTCCCAATAGGGAGCGCAGTGTGGTCTGGGCGATCTGCGATGTGGCCACCGCATAGTTCTCGACGGCCATGATCGCCAGCACCGGATCGATGACGCGGAACATGACCACCGCGTTCACGCGGGCGGGGACGTTGTCCTTGGTGATGACCTCCTGCGGCGGGATGGTCAGCGTCACCACGCGCAGATCCACCCGTTCGATCCGGTCGACTAGCGGGATGAGGAACTTCACGCCGGGTTCGTACAGGGGGCGCAGTCGGCCCGCGCGGAAGACGACGCCGCGCTCGTATTCGCGTAGCACGGTGATGCCCATCCACGCGAGGACTCCGAGCGTGACGGCGACGAGCAGACCAACCAACAACCAGGCGGTCGTCATGAACTCCTCGGCTCCTTGCTGCGCATGCCCGAGCCCCAGCGCGTCGAGTACTTATCGATCGCGGCCGCCACCGAGTCCTCGTGTGCGGTGCGGGCCGGAAGGTGGTCGGGGGCGTGGGCCGGGGTGGCGAGCAGGTGTTTGAACAACGGCGCAGCCAACGCAGCGAGTCCGATGAAGGCGGAGCCCAGAACCAGCAGGTCCAGCCCAGCGTGCGAGATCACGGCCTGGCCGACGATCAGCATGCCAGCCAGTCCGGCGATCACGCAGGCGATTCCGCGATGGAAACGGCCGGCCTCAGAATGCGGCCACGGGTCGACCGCGCGGCTGACCTCCCGGCCGGTCGTCGAGGTCGTGCAGGTGTCCTTGACCGGGCAGCTGTTGCAGACCGACGGTTTGGCGCGGTAGCGCATCACGCGGTTCTCCGGGTCGAAGGAGGTCGGCCAGAGCCACTGGTCCTCTGGGCACTTCCAGGCGTCGTGGTCCTCGTGGTATATGAAGTCGCCGGTTTGCCACTGTGCGGCGCGGCGAGAGGTGCGCTTGGCCATCTGGTCGAAGGCCCACGCGACGCCCACAAGGGCCAGGGCATAGGCCGCAACCATCCAGGTGCTGATCGACGGTGCACTCATGACGAGTCGGCGTCGGCGCCGGTGTCCGCCGTGGCGGTCCGCGATGTGGTCGCGGCGGCCGTACCCGCCCCGACCGTCGCCGCAACCTTCCCGTCGGCCGGCAGCACCTCGAACAACGGGTTCTCGGTGAACTGCTCAGTCGGCTCGGACTTGAAGAAGTGCCGCACCGCCACGTAGGCGATGTAGAGGAAGGGCAGGATGCCGCCGATGATGAATACCAGGTCACCAGGCATGCGCGCCCATTCGAGCAGGACGTTGTCGGGCTGGGTGATGTAGCCCAGCGTCCGGGCCTCGTAGTAGCCCTCGTCCACCGAGTGGTAGAGCTGCAAGATGCCCAGAGGGAGCAACGTCGCGAACACCATCCACGCCAGGCCGATGTTCAAACACCAGAAGCTGGTCTTGGCGGCCCGCTCCGGCCACTTGTCGGCCGGTATCGCATACCGCAACGCGAACATGGCCATGCCGACGGCGAGCATGCCGTAGACGCCCATCATCGCCGCGTGGCCGTGGTTGGCGGTCAGCGCGGTGCCGATTTGGTAGTAGGAGACCACCGGCAGGTTGATCAGGAAGCCGAAGATGCCGGCGCCCAGGAAGTTCCAGAAGCCGACGGCCACTAGGAACATCACCGCCCAGCGGTGCGGGAAGGGCTTGGTGTCCCCCGATTGCTGCCGCGAGCCGAGGTGCAGGAATGTCCAAGCCTCGACGGTCAGCAGGGTCAGCGGGATCACCTCGGCCGCGGAGAAGAACGCGCCCAGTGCCATGTGCTCGACCGGGGTGCCCGAGAAGTAGAGGTGGTGCATGGTGCCGATCACACCGCCGGCGGAGTACAGGATGATGTCCAAGAAGATGATGCCGATGGCGATCCGTTGGCGCACGACGCCGAGTAGGACGAACAGGTAGGCCACCATCACCGTCGTGAATAGTTCGAGGAAGTCCTCGACCCACAGGTGCACCACCCAGAAGCGCCAGAAATCGGCGACTGAGAAGTGGGTGTCGCTGTTGGCCAGCAGACCGACCGCGTAGAAGGCCGGGATGGCCAGGCCGGCCAGGAAGAACAGCCATGGCATGCCGGTCTTGGCCGAGCTGCGCAACGTGGTGCGCAACCCGCGCCACAGGATGACGATCCAGAAGAACAACCCGATGACCAGCAGGATCTGCCAGAACCGGGGGAGGTCGAGGTACTCCCACTGTTGGGAGAACAGGGTGCCCTCCTTGATGATCCCGAAGGTTGACAGGCCCTCGCTGATCAGCGAGCCGAAGACAACTACGGCCAGCGCACCCAGAAGTGCATAGGCCAGCCAGTGCTGACGGCGTGGCTCGCGCCTGGTGATGAACGGGGTGATGAAGATGCCCGCGGCCAGGAAGGACGCCGCGGTCCAGAACAAGGAGAGCTGGACGTGCCAGGTGCGCGCCAGGTTGTAGGGCAACAGTGCGTTCAGATTCAGGCCGAAGAAGCTCGACAGGTCGGCGCGATAGTGCTCGGTGAGTGCGCCTAGTAGCGCCTGCATCAAGAAGAGCACCGCGATGATCAGGAAGAAGAAGACCGTTGCCCGTTGCGAGGAGGTGAGTTTGACCTCGCCGGGCTGCTTGTAGGACACCAGCGGTTGCTGGGTGTTGGAGTGCCAACCGATGCGCTGGCTCCACCGGCCGTAGATCGCGAACATGATGCCGGTGCCGCCGAGCAGCGCGATCAGTGACAGAGCCGACCAGACGATGAGGTCGGCGGTAGGGCCGTTGTCGACGCGCGGCTCGGCCGGCCAGTTGTTGGTGTAGGAGTAGTCGTGCCCGGGGCGGTCGGCGGCAGCGGCCCACGCACTCCAGGAGAAGAAGGCGGTGAGGTCGCGGATATCGCCCGGCTCGGTGATGAAATCGGCGGGCAATCCGTTGCCCCGGGAGTCGGGACCGAGGAACTGGGCGTAGTGCTTGGTCAGGTCGTTGAAGGCGTTGACCTGGTAGTCGGTGTAGGTGAGTGTCTTGGTCGAGCTGTTGTAGCGGTTGGTCCGGAATTCCTTGACGACGGCGTCGTGGATCTGCGGCACGCCCTTGGCCTTCATCTGTTCGCCGACGTTCTCGGTCGACCGGCGCAGGTAGTCGGCGGTGAAGTCCGGACCCAGGTAGGCGCCGTGGCCGTTGATCGAGCCGTACTGCATCAGGCCGCGGGCCTGGAAGATCTCTTGGCCGCGGGTGATGTCGGCACCACTGAACAGCGGCTCGCCCGATTGGGTCACCACCTTCTCGGGTAGCGGCATCGAGGCGGTGTAGGTGCGGTACGCGAGGATCCCCATCACGAAGAAGCCGAAGAGCATGACCAGCGCGACGCCCTGGACCCAGCCGCGGCTGATAACCGGGTCTTTCTCCTCGGTCGGATCAAGGGGTTCGATTGGGGCGGAATCTGGCTCTGCGGCGGTGACGGACATGGCTGGGCTGACCTCTCCGGTGGGCTGTGGAGCTGCGCCAACAACGGTAGGACCGCGCGAGGCCTGCGGTTTGCCGATCAAACCGGTCGGGGCATTGGTCCCGGAAGGGGTGGGCCTTGGTCCCCAAAGGGTCGAAAAGGTTGAAAATGCACGAAGAATGTGAGTTTCATCACACTTCGTGCCGGTATTGCATGGTTCGTTGAGCGCGTGTCCGATCCCGCTGGACGCACCGGTGAAGAGGATTCGACGTCCTCGGATCTCAACGGCGCCAGTCTAGTGAGGTCCCTCGACAGATGAAACGACGCCCACCTGCGCATGCAGGCGGGCGTCGTCGTCGGGGTGGCTGACGGGACTCGAACCCGCGACAGCCAGGATCACAACCTGGTGCTCTACCAACTGAACTACAGCCACCATCGGCGCTGACCGACAGGATCGCCGTCGTCCAGAGCCAGGGTCCTACTCTAGCGGGTGACCCGCGGAGATGACCAATCGGTTCCCTACGCCGGGTCTAGACCCTCGACGATGGTGGTGAGCTCGTCGGCGTCGGGTCCGGGCTGCGGCACGAACGCCGCAGCACGGTAGTACTTCAACTCCTGGATCGACTCGCGGATATCGGCAAGTGCGCGGTGGGAGAGGCCCTTCGCCGGCTGCCCGAAGTAGATCTTCGGGTACCAGCGCCGGCACAGCTCCTTGATGGAGCTGACGTCGACCATCCGGTAGTGCAGGTAGGTATCGAGCTTCGGCATGTCGCGGGCCAAAAAGGCGCGGTCGGTGGCGATCGAGTTGCCGGCCAACGGAACCTGTCCAGCCGTGGTGACGTGGCGCCGGATGTAGTCGAGGACCTGCTCCTCCGCCTCGGCGAGGGTCACCGTCGATGCGCGGACTTCCTCGGTGAGCCCGGATGCGGCATGCATCTTGGTGACGACGTCGGGCATGTTGGCCAGCGCCTCATCGTCGGCGTGGATGACGATGTCCACGCCCTCGCCGAGGACGTTGAGGTCGCTGTCGGTCACCAGCGCCGCGATTTCGATCAGCTTGTCGTTCGTCGTATCGAGACCGGTCATCTCGCAGTCGATCCACACCAGTTTGTCTTGCACGCGGTCAACCCTAGTGACAGCCGCGGTCAGTCGCCGAGCTTGCGGTAGAAGGCGCCGACGATGGGGGCGGTGATCTTGCGCGGCGAGTACCCGCCGGCCACCGACATCGCCTTCGACAGGATGCCGGGAACCACGCGCATCTTGTTGCGCCCCAACGCATCCAGGCTCATCTTCGCGACCTTGGTCGTGTCGTGCCAAAGGAAGTCGGGCACTGCTGCGTCGACCGTGGACGCCTCGTCGGCGTCGGGGGTGTGGGTGCGCACCGGTCCGGGGGCCAGCAGCGTGATATGTACGCCGGCATCGGCAACCTCGACGCGCAGCGACTCGCTGAACGTGTTGACGAAGGCCTTGGTCGCCGCGTAGGTCGCGTTGTTGGGGATGGGCATGTTGCCCGCCGCCGAGCCGACCATCAGGATGCCGCCGCCGCCACGCGCGACCATCTGCGGCAGGACCGCCAGCGTCAGGTCGTGGACGGCGTTGACGTTCAACCGCACCTGGGCCTGCTCGTAGGCCGCGTCGAGTTCGGCGAGCGGCCCGAACGTCGCCACCCCGGCGTTGTTGGCCAGGATCGAGATTTCCCGCCCGGACAGTTCGCCGCACAGCACGGTGACCGCCGTCGGATCTGACAGGTCGACAGCGCGGACCTCGACGGCGGTGCCGTGCTGCGCGCGCAGCTCACCGGCCAGCTCTTCGAGGATGTCACCGCGACGGGCGACGAGGATCAGGCCGTAGCCGCGCGAAGCGAGTTCATGCGCGAGTGCCATCCCGATTCCCGACGAGGCGCCGGTGACGACCGCTCGCGACTGGGGGGAGGGTTGTGGGATTCCCATGCGCCAATCTTAGTCGGCCGGTTACGGCGTCAGGGCAGGGAGGCGGCTACCTCGGTGCCCTGACGGATGGCCCGCTTCGCGTCGAGCTCCGAGGCGAGGTTGGCGCCACCGATCACGTGGGTCGTGACGCCGGCGACGGTCAGCGGGTCAACGAGGTCGCGCACCGATTCCTGGCCCGCGCACACCACGATGTTGTCGACTTCGAGGACCCGCTTCCCGGTCTCGTTGCCCTCTTTGTCGTGCAGGGTCAGGTGCAGGCCCTCGTCGTCGATGAGGTCGTAGGTCGCGCCGGAGATCTGCTCGACGCCCTTCATCTTGATCGTCGCCCGGTGCACCCAGCCGGTGGTCTTGCCCAAGGTTTTGCCCTGGCCGCCCGGCTTGCGCTGGACCATGTAGACCTGTCGGGTCGCGGGTAGGGGGCGCGGCTTGGTGACGAAACCGGGGACTGATAGGTCCTCGGAGACGCCCCATTCCTGCTCCCACTCTTTGAGGTTGAGTGTCGGCGACTCGTCGGTGGTGAGGAACTCCGACACGTCGAAACCGATGCCGCCGGCACCGATGACCGCGACGCGCGTGCCGATCTCGCGGTGCCCGAGGACGGCCTCGGCATACGACATGACCATCGGGTGGTCGATGCCGGGGATGTCGGGGATGCGCGGCACCACACCGGTGGCGATCACGACGTCGGTGAACTTCGCGGCGTCACCGTCGGCGGCACTGGCGCTGCCGTCGAGGATCTCCTCGGCGGACACCCGCTTGCCCAGGTGCACGATCACATTGGTGATCTCGAGCTGCCGGGTGAAGTAGCGCAGCGTCTCGTTGAACTCCTCCTTGCCCGGGATGCGGGCGGCGATGGAGAACTGGCCGCCGACGGTCTCGCCCGCCTCGAACAGCTCGACGCGGTGGCCGCGCTGAGCGGCGGAGACGGCTGCGGCGAGACCGGCCGGGCCGGCGCCGATGACGGCGACGTGGCGGGCCAAGCGCGTTGCGCCGAGCTTCAGCGTGGTCTCGCGTCCGGCGCGCGGGTTGAGCAGACAGGACACCTTCTTGCCGACGAACGCGTGATCGAGGCAGGCCTGGTTGCAGCCGATGCAGGTATTGATCTCGTCGGCGCGCCCCTCGCGGGCCTTGTCGGCGAACTCCGGGTCGGCCAGCAGCGGACGGGCCATCGACACGGCGTCGACGCGGCCGCGCTCGAGGATCTCCTCGGCGACCTCAGGGGTGTTGATGCGGTTGGAGGCGATCAACGGGATCGACACCTCGTCGCGCAGCCGCTCGGTGAACTTCACGAATGCCGCACGCGGCACCGACGTGACGATGGTGGGGACGCCGGCCTCGTGCCAGCCGATGTCGGTGTTGATCGCATCGACGCCGTGCTCCTGGGCTTTGCGCGCCATCAGGGCGATCTCGTCCCAGGTCTGCCCCTTCTTGACGAAGTCGGCGACCGACTGGCGCAGGATGATCGGGAAGCCGGGGGAGACCTGCTTGCGGACCTCCTTGATGACCTCGACGAGGAAGCGCTGCCGGTTCTCGGTGTTGCCGCCCCACTTGTCGGTGCGGTCGTTGGTGTGCGGGCAGAGGAACTGGTTGATCAGGTACCCCTCGCCGCCCATGAGCTCGATCGCGTCGTAGCCGGCCTTCTCGGCCAGCTTGGCGGACTGTCCGAACGACCGGATCACGTGCCAGATGATCTGGTTGGTCATCTTGAGGTGCTTGAACGGGTGGATCGGCGACGGCTCGGACCCGGCGGCCACCTTGAACGGGTTGTAGCCGTAGCGCCCGGCGTGGATCAGCTGCATGGCGATGCGGCCCCCGCCCTCGTGGACCGCGCGGGTGATGGTGCGGTGGCGGGCCACGTCGAGGCGGTTGGTCATCTTGCCGCCCAGGGTGACCAGCTGTCCGGTGCGGCTGGTCGCGTAGCCGCCGGTGATGATCAGGCCGACACCGCCGCGTGCACGGGTGGCGTAGTACTCGGCGAGCTTGTCGGTGTCCCAGGCCCGGTCTTCCAGGCCGGTGTGCATCGACCCCATGATGATGCGGTTGGGCAGGGTGAGCCCGTTGATCGTCAAGGGCTCGAAGAGCTTGGGGTAGTAGGGGTTCGGCTCGAGCGACACGGTAGGAGCGGCCACGGGGGAATCCTTCGGGTTGATGGCTGTTGGGCTGTGATTGTTTGGCTGTGGATCGGGCGGTCAGGGTGAACCGTCCTGGTCCGGTCGGAGACCTGGTTTAGGCCACCTCGGGTGTCGA
>CAZVVS010000163.1:0-10475 GCA_964630585.1 uncultured Gordonia sp. | reverse complement strand
CGCCCGAGGGGACCCACCCCCCGTTGCCCCACCGCCACGGACGACCCGACAGCCCCACCTCGGCCTCCGCCGCGAACTCGGCGGACAAATCGACCCGGTGCTGCTCGCACGGCCCCCAAACCACGCCGAGCACCTCCGCCCCGACCTGATCCCACAGGTCGCCTGCGAGATCGACTTCGAACCCGGACTCGCCTTCGCACAGCGGGCACAGGGGCCAGCCGCTCAACCCCGACCAGGTGCCCGCCACGAACTCCACGGCCGCATGCGCCCTGTCCTGGTCCTCGGAGACATCACGCCAAGGGTCGTCCTGCTCGCTCAGCAACCCTTGGCTGAGCACCACACCGCCGAAGTAGAAGCAGGTTGCCCAGAAGTACTCGTCGTTGCGCATCGACACGAGCTCCTCGGCCTCGTCATCGAAGCCAGGAGGAAGGTCGTCGGGCACTTCCTCGTCGTCCTCGTCGTCCTCGTCGTCCATGTCGGCGCCGTAGAGGAACAGCTCGATCCGGTCGTCGGGGTCAGCGCCGAAGCCGTCCCGCAGCGTGGCCGTCACGGTCGCGCATGCAGCGGCGAGATCACCGACCGGCCACGAAGGCCCTTCGGCGCGCCAGATGCCCCCGAGGTCCTCGACCAGCTCGCCCCAGCCCAGCCGGCGCAGCACCTTGCGATGCGCTGCATCGACCGGCGCGTCCGGCGACGGCATGTCGGTCATATAGGGGTAGCGGGGGTCGGGACCGGCATCAGCGCGGAGCGACGACTCGATCTGCCCGCTCTCCCCGACCTCGAAGTCGATGAGAACGCGGTAGCCCCTCTCTTCCTTCGGAAGCGCCACCCAACCCCCGAAGCGCCCCTCCAGCAACGCCGCCTGGTACAGCCCAACAAGGGCGTCTCTCAGCCCGTCCCATCCACCGGCTTCCGACGCAGACGTGTAAAGCCAGATACCGCTACCGGTCAGCACCGGCGCATCCAGGTCAAACGACGAGGCCATCCCGCCGACAGTACCGAGGCGCCGACCCCAGACGAGGGCCGAAATGGAGTTGCCCCGTTGCGGTGGACACCTGATTCTGGGGGGAGACCCTGGAGGAAGGAGGCCCGCATGGGTCGTCCAGCGAATCGGGTATGACCGAAGTGCCGGTAGGGGTCTGAACAGGAGTTGCCAACGGCAAGATGACCTGCCCGGGGCGCGGGCGTCGCTTGTCACACCACGCGCCGACACTGTGACCATGAGCGACACACCACCATGCAACGGCGCGACCCATCGCTGGTCGGCGACGTCTGGCTCTGATGATTCGACACGGCTGGTCTGCGAACGGTGCGCTCAATCGTGGCTGCCGCCCCGACTCGAGCCTGGCCGTCAGCGAGCGCCCATCGAGCCCGAGGAACTGGCACAGCTCACGTCGACGCTGGAGGCCATAACCGAGGAGGCCGCCCTGGCCCGCAGCATCGAGGAGAACCGCCGGCGGTCCGAGGTGATGGCTGAGTCGCAACGGTTCGGCCCGCCTTCGCCGCGTAGCAATACAGCTGACGATCCGCCTTGAGCGAGGACGCCGCCTCCGTTCGAGGCGTGCGACAATTGGCTGGTGTCGGATAGCAAGCGTTTCGAGCTCGGCCCTTACGGGAGCCTGGCGGACCCGTGCGTGGTCTGTGGGCACTCGCCGGTCGCCCGCATCCTGTGGGGGATGCCTGCGGGTCCGCCCGAAGGCGGAGACGATGGCTATGTGATCCTCGGGGGGTGCGAACTGTTCGGCGACGATCCGACCCACCGGTGCGCCCAATGCGGGGCCGAGTACTGGGAGGAGGGCCGTGTGCGTCCCGCCGACAGCGACGACGTGACCGACGTGGAGGAGTGGCCCTACGGCCCGCCGTACACCACCGAGATGGACAAGAAGAACGGGTGGGTCGGTCGGGGCCTCATGTCCATGCCCTGGCCGGAGCCGCCTTCCGAGGACGAGACCCTGACCAAGGAGGCCGACCTCCTTTCCCGAGAGACTGCTGAACATCAGCCGGGGGCGCACGGCGAGCGGACGGGGGACCCGTGGCTGGTCGACCCGTACGGTGGTCCGGGGGGCGCCACCGCGAACTTGTTGTTCGAGCACCAGGCGGGATGGCCCGACACTTCCGACCGCGAGATCGTCTACGGACCATCCGCAGACGAGCCCGATGTGTTGTGGTTCGTTCCCGGGGCCGCCGGCAAGATGCTTGTGGCGGTGACCGACGCGTTGTGGACCGCCGCGACGTGGGGGGAGCTGCGAGATCGCCTCGGCGCGTTGGGGGCGGACACGTTCGCCGCGGTGATGGGCTGGTTCGACGACGAAGCCACCGAAGACGGCGAATCGTTCACGGCCGAGCAGTTCCCCGGGTTCGCCGACGGTGACTTCCCGCCGCACGTCGGGCTGCTCGTGGCCGAGTGGGCGCCGGAAGCGGTCATCGCACGTTGGGGTGTTCGCATGGAAACCACGTTCAACGGGACGTTCATCGCGTTCAGGGCAGCGGACGAAGCCGATGTCGTCGCCGCGCTCACCGCCGCAGGGTTCCGCTGCCGGCGCGATGACACGATCATCGGGTCCCTGGTCGAGGGCGCCACCGGCATCGGCGACTACGAGGCAGGGACACCCGAACCGGCCAACGGCGATGAGACCGCACAGGCACAGACCGGTGCCAACGACGCGAACCCGGCCACGCCCGCCACACCAGGGGCCGGGGCCGGGCCTGCGCCGACCACGGGCATCGGATCCGAGGGTCCCCTGGTGTGGGACGAGGACGCGGCGCTGGCCAGAGAGGCCGAGCTTCTCGAGGCGGAGGCGCGGGCCGACGGCCGCGCTGAGCCACGGGAGCCTGCCCCGGGCGAGGACACCGAGGTCGACGAGCTGGTGCGGCGCGCCAACGCGCTGGCACGTTCGGCGTCGGGGCTGGCGGACCGCGGCGAGTACGACGCCGCCGAGGCCGTGTACGGCCAGCTGCTCGACCTGTGCCGCGACGCCGACGCGCCCTGGTGGGCCGCCCAGACGCTGGCCGACACCGCCGAGTTGTTCGTGGCCATGGGGCGCCGTGAGCAGGCCGCCCGCCTGGCAGGCGACGCCGCCGAGCTGTTCTTGGCGCTCGACGAGCCGGTGTGGGCGCTCGACGCGCTCAAGCCGCTGGCTGACGTGTTGAGCGACTCCGGTGGCCTCGACAGCGCTGAGGCCATGTACCGCCACATGCGCGACATCGCGGCGTCGTCGGGAGACCGGCGGTGGCTGTCGACACTCGACATGGAGCTCGGGATCGTGGCCGAGCGGCGAGGCCGCCTCGACGACGCCCGGGGCCTCTACCGACAGGCGCTGACCGGGTTCCCCGCCGACGCCGAGGTCGACCGGGCCCGCTGCCTGATGAACCTCGCCGCCACGCTCCGGGCGCTCGGCGAGCACGCCGGCGCCCTCGACGCCTTGAGCGAGGCCCGCGGTCTATTCGCCGACGCGGGCATGCGCCGGCAGGTCGCCGACTGCGACGTGAACCTGGGCAACGTCTTGTGGGGGCTAGGCCGCATCGCCGACGCCGTCGCGCTGAACCAGGCCAGCCGGGCTGCCTACCAGGCGCTCGGCCTGCCCACCGAGGTCGCCGACTGCACCGACCACCTCGGGGCGCTCGCCACCACCGAAGGCGACCCCGCCTCGGCACTGGCCCTGCACCAGGACGCCAGCGCCGTGTACCTCGAGCACGGCTACGACCTCGAAGAAGCCACCTGCGCCTACAACTGGGCCCACGCCCTGTTGCACCTCGGTCGCCCCGAAGAGGCGCTCGCCCAACTGCAACGGGTCCGACCGGCGCTCACCGCCACCGGCGCCGACGGCAGCCTCGCCGAGCACCTACTGCTCGAGGCGTCCGTTCGGTCCGCCCTTGGCCAACACGCCACCGCGGGTCAACTGGTCGACGACGCCCGCCGCATCATCGAAGAAGTCGTCCACGGCGGACCTGACCTGATCGTCGACTGCGACGTGACCCTCGGCGAGATACTCCGCCGGGCCGGCCGGGCCGACGCCGCCATCGCAGTCCTCGAAGACGCCGCCGCGCGCGCCGACCGGTACTGCGGGCCGCTAACCGCCGCCGAAGCCGCCGAGCAACTCGCTCGCGCCTACCAGGTCGCCAGCCGCGCCGGCGACGCCGAACATGCGGCCGACGACGCACGGCGACGCTTCAACGACCTGGGCCTCGCCCACCGCGCCGCCCAGGTCACCCACGACTGGGCGTAGGCGTAAGGGCCCGGCTGCCCATGCCGCCAGCAGCGAGGAGCGCGAAGACCGGTCAGCGAAGGGTGACGGCGTGCAGATGGTCTTGGTGCGCGTGAACCTGCCGGGAGACGTTCACGTTCTTCACCTTGCTCGACGATGTCGGGATGCGCTCGCAGCCGACGGCTTTCGTGCCGGCTTCGCCGAGGCGGTACAGCAAGCGCAGGATCTTGTCGTCGGTCGACCAGTAGTTCCAGATGCGGTCGTCGACGGCGGTCTCGATGGAGTGCCAGTCGACGCGGGTTCCGACCGCGGCGCCGAGCAGATGCATCGACTGGATCCTCGGCTCCTCGTCGTCGTGGCGTGTCGACAGCGCCGCGGCTGCCGCCGTCATCACCCTCGCACCAAGGCTGAATCCGACCAGAACGACGGAGCTCAAATCCGATCGCACGATCGCGTCGGCCAGTACCGAGCCCGTCATGGTGGCTCGGGTCCGGGCCACATGCCAGGGGTTCTTGGCGAGGCTCGCAGCAGTGAACACTCCACTCAGTGGCCCGAGCAGCTTGCCCGCGCTAGTCGTCGCCTGGAGCGCCAGTTGTCGGGCGGCCTGCTCCGTGAGATGCGCTGCCGACCGGGCCGCGAGAGGCGCGAGCGACTTGAGCTCCTTGGCACCCCACGTCAACCGGTACACCGTTGCGTCGGGATAGCGCCTTCCGACGAGTTGCTCCCAGTCGCCCCAGCCGGTCTCGCCCTCCGAGAGGAAACCGTTCGCGAAGATCACCGTCACTCCGTTGCCGTCAGACAGCTTCTCGAATCCGAAGGACTTGTCGTTTCGAACGTAGGCGTTCGCGACGCGCGCGCCGGAAGCACCGCCGAGACCGACGCCTGCGGCAGTCACCACCACGGTTCCCCCCAACATCCCGTAGCCGCCGGCCGCCACGGCCCCACCGCCGAGCAGCGCTAGTCCGTGACTGGTGGCAGCGGCGCCGGACAGCCCCGTCGCCGCGCCGACCGCACCGCCGATGGCCGGTGCCGCGACGTAGGCCAGCGGACCCACGACGGCCATGCCAGCGAGGGTTGCTGCGGCGATGGTCGTGATCTTCCGAGCATCGAGGTGCTCGAACTCGAGCCAGGGCAGGTAGTCCTCGAGCGAGTCGACTCGAGCGGTCAGCTTCTCGAACGACGGGATCTCGTGATCGTGCTCGGCGCAGAACAGAGCTCGCCCGCTATGGCTGCCATCCCGGTGGGCGAAATTCCGACACCGAGGGAACTCACACCATCCGGTCGGTGAGCCGCACTCGACGCACACGTATCGCCGTGGCCCGAGTCGTCGAGAGCCGAGCTTCGGCCGAGACCCCGAGAGGCGATGGTCCGACTTCGTGAGACAGGCGGAGCACCAGCCGTGTTCGGTTGTCTCGGTGAGGTCGCCAAGTAGCGCGCCGATGTGTTCCGCTGCGGCGCGCCACCGTTTCGCCTCCTTCTCGTGATGCCGGCGCTTCTTCTCATTGCGTGTCCGCCGGAGGGCGAACTCGTGTTCCGCGTGCCGCTCAACCGCTCCAACGAGGGCCCGTGTCGGAAGTCCCTCTGGGGCCACCTCGACCTTTGCGACGTCACTCTCCCAGTCCACCTTCACCGAGAGCCCGCCGTCACCAACGAACTCACAGCGGTAGCCCGAAGCTCCACGCGGCGTGTAGTCGATGCCCATTGCGGTTGACCTCGGTGTTGTGAGTCGGCCTGGCCGGCTTGCGGCTGCTCGTCGGGATACTTCTTGGGCCGCAACCGACCGAGGGCGGACACGGTAGTGGCGGCTGCGATCTCGGCGGCTGTGGCGTCGTCGAGTTCGCCATGGAGGTGCCCGGAGTGGGACCAGTCGACCCCCGGGCCCTACATCGCGATTACTCGGTCCCCGGGTCGTACGCGGCCCCGGTGCGGCCCGCGTGGCGCCACGTTACGGTGCGAACTTGGCGGTCGTCGGTCCCGATGCGGACCAGGGTCCACACGTCGGTATGCCGTCCCCGTCGGGGTCAGCGAGGTGGCCGCCGTGCGCAGCGCGTCGGCGGTGAGAGCCGGTGGCCGCCAGTAGTTGGTGCAGGGGTCGGCATCTTGATGGTCATGAGCTCCTTTACCGACACCGAGAAGACTCCGCAGGCCGCTTGGGAGACCCGTCGCCTTGACCGGGTGCTGGGTGTGGTCCGCCTCGACCAGCTGCCGGTGGCCGTGCGCGTCGGGTGCCGCGTGGAGGAACGCTCTGTGGGCGTGGCCTCGGCGGTGCAGCTCGACGGGCACCAACGACTGCTGGGAGCGTGGCTCACCGCGCCTGGGTGTGACGATTCGACCTTGTGGAGCCGGGCGCTGGGCGAGCTGCGTGGTCGTGGCGCGTTGGACGCGTTCGTCGTGTCGTGCAGCGACCGGCGCTGGCAGCCGGATGCGGCCCGGACGGCGTGGCCGTTGGCGTTCGTGGACACGACGGTGGTGGCGCTCCTTCGCTCTGCGGTTGGTCTGGCCACCTGGCAGGACCGGCGGCGAGTGCTACCGATGTTGCGCGATGTAGTCACCGCCGTTGACGAGGCCGCCCTCGGTGCGCGCGTCGACGCCGTCGAGGCCGCCTGGGGCCACCGGTACGCGGCTGTGGTGGCCAGGTGCCGTCGCGGCGCGGACGGGCTGCGGGGCCTGTTGGCCGTCGACCCGGCGCTGCGTCAGGTCATGGCCGCCAGCAACGGCATCACCCACTTCGAAAAGGACCTGCGCCGCGCCGCCAAGGACACGGTCCTCACCGGCGAGCACACCTCGGTGCGGTCGCTGATCGCGGCCACCGGCGTCAACCCCCAAGGTGAGCTGACCAGCGCCACCCAAGGCTGGAACCGGGCGCTGAACGCGCTCGCTCTCACGCAAGCTGATCGGTTCTGCATCGTGAACGGATGAGCCGCCCGTGATGTCTCACGACCGACGGCTCTCGGTCAGTCGGCCCGTCCTGACCTTTCCCTTCGAAGAACTCGCTCAACTTTAGGGAACGACGGTCCCGATTCGGGGCGTGCCCCCGGCTTCTTCAGCTTCTCGATCGCGTCACCCCGGACCTCGATTTCCTTGGGAGGCACACCGAGCCGCCCCACCTCGGCGTCTCGAAGCGCGCTTCTGGGGTAGCGCGCCGCGCGTGGGCGAGGAACACGGCCGGTACGACGACTGTCGCCGTCGCCGTCGCCGCCGTCAGGCCGTGCGCTCAGTCCGCCCTAGAAGTTCACCGCAGCTGCGGCCGCTGTGCTTCCCGCCGCCTGGGCACTGAATCCCTGGCACCATCTGGCCAGACGGTGAACCAGCTCCTGGGGTGGATCGTGTGCAGTTGTCAGATCTGTCGAGAACTCGGCTGCCAGCTCGCGAGCGGCGTCCACCATGTTCATGTGGCCGTGGTGCCGCTCTTCGGCAACCAGGCGCACCGCGGCCGTGGCGATGCCAACGAACTTCGGTTGCCGCAGCAGCTCCTCGACCGACGGAGCCTTGCCGGGGAACTTCGCGTCTGCTCGTGCGTGCCAGGCCCGGGCGAACTCCTGCGCTGCCGGCTCGTCAGGCTCGGGGTCCTGCGTGAGGTCAATCAGCGCAGCGAGCGGTCTGGATTCTGCTCGCTGTGGCTGCGCTCGCCGGAGCACGGTGTGGCCTTTGACGATCAGGCCGAGCTCCTTGAACTCAGCGAGCCTCCTGGTGGCGTCGTCCTCGCGACTGAGCCCGAGCGGGCGAATGGTGACCCGCCTGCGCGTGTCGGTCTCCACTTCGAGCGCGATCAGTTGTCCGAGCCGGGGAAGCCACCGACGCACTTGGCTCTTCTTGAGCTTCGCGACGGCCTTGTCGAGCCCTTCCACGTCGATCCAGGCCCATTTCCCCGCGCCCTGATCGACCTCGGCGAAGGGGCTGCTGATCTTGAAGAGCCTTGCGACGTTGCCACGGTCGACTCCGATGGCATTCGCCAGCTGGTTGGGGTTAGCAGTCCTGTGACGCGCCTGGAGCACCCGTACGGCCATCGCGGCGAACACAGTCTCGACGCCGGCGCACTCAGCAGTCAGCTGCTGGCGCCTATCGCGCCACTCGGATCGGGTCACGGCCACATACTCCATGCAGGGGAGCCTATCTCCGTAATTTTCAGATTGTTTTCGTGTTTATCGTTAATCTTCAAAACGGTTTCGCGCGTCGCTTCCGGCGCGCCAACGCTCGGCCCCGAGGGTTCGCGGCAGCGAGCGTCACCGCATCGGCGGCGAAGTCGCACAGGCCCCAGCGAAGTCGCACAGGCCCCGGCCTTGAACGAAGCGTGTGCTCTCTCCTTGGAGCATATGCTCTTTGTATTAGGCTCTTCGAGCAGCGGAGGCTCCGCGTCTGCCCTGGTCAGACAGGAATTCCGTCGAGTGCAACCACCGGAGCTAGACCTCAGGGTCTCCGGAAATAGACCACATCGTTCCCGGAGGTAGACCACACCCGTTTCAGGGGCCGGCAATGCTCTCTGCCCCCGCCCGCCCCTGGCGCTTCGCCGAAGCCGCCGGTGCCGCGAAGCGAGCATTCAGACTGCCCGAGAGGACGACCCGACCCGTGCGGTGACCGCTGACCGGTGACCGGCCGGCCGACGTACGCGCCAAGAGACTGGGGGAGGTGAAACGTCCCCCTGGGCGCAACGAGCCGACCTTACCCGAGCCTCACGCCTGGCCGGTCGGAGCGTCACAACCGCTCGTTGACGGCGTCGACCGGCTCTGATTCGACGCGGGTGATGCCGGCGGGGTCGGAGGTGCGGGCGGCGGCGATGTCGACGGCGACGTCCTCGGGCAGCGCGTCGGCGAACTTGAGCTTGGCGGCGAGGTCCTCTGCGATCCAGGAACGGGGGAGGTGCTCGGCGTCTACCGCCGCCGCGAACTCGCGGACCTTGTCGACCGTCGCCACGTCGGGGTCGAGCTTGATGGCGAGGTTGTCGGGCTGGTTGCCGCCGAGGAGTGATCCCATGCCGGCCATGAGGCCGGCGTTGGCGTGGAGGCCGGCAAAGGTCCACCAGGCCATCCCGGCCTCCGAGACGTGGACCGCGGTGCGGCCGGGGCGCACCCACTGGAAGCCTTCTCGCACCTCCTCCAAGGTGGAATGGGCCCGGGCCGTGAGGGTCACGCCGGCTGGGTTCTCGCCGCCGAGGACGTTGCGGATGGCGTCGCACAGCTGTGCCGAGAGCGGTTGGCCTTCGCCGAGCCAGCGGGACTTCCCGTCGCCTTCCGCCGGCTCGACCCAGGCGAAGTGGCGGTCCCAGTCGATCGAGGTGATGTGCCAGGTGCGGCCGGCGAGCATCACGGTGGCGAAGCCGCGGTCCTGGGTGAGCAGGGCGACGGGGTCGAGGTAGCCGATCTCCTTCGAGCCGTGGCGGATCACGAACAGGGGGTTCGACGTGAACGCCGACGTGAGGTCGAGGAAGTGGCGACGCCCGTAGCTCTGCTCGCCGCCGGGCCCCATCGAGAGGATCCCTTGGCCCTCGTCGAACAGCATCCCAGCCGACAGCAGATGATCGAGAATCCGCTCGCCGATCCCGCTGGCAATGGCGTCGCCGAACAACGGCAGGCGCCCCACGACCTCGGTCCACCGGGATCGGGCGATCGAGCCTTCCTGCAACACGAGCGCAAGGATCTGTTGGGCGAGCAGGTGATACGGCATCGGTGGGCCGGTGACAGGCTCCACGTAGCCGCTCCCCCACAGGCTCAACAGCCCAGCGGCTCGGACGAGCTCGATCTCCGGCTTGGTGGCCAGGAACAACATGTTGCGGGTGGTGCCGGGGCGTCGGCCGGTCCGACCCAGACGCTGCAAGAAGGACGCCACCGTGGTGGGGCTGTCGATCTGGATGACCCGATCGAGGTCACCCACATCGATCCCCAGCTCCAGCGTGGAGGTGGACACGATCACGCAGTCGTGGGCTTCGGCGAACGCTTCCTCCGCCTGGCGGCGCACGTCGAGCGCCAACGACGAGTGCGACACGAACGTGTTCACGCCCCGCTGCCGGAGCCCCACGGCCAGTTCCTCCACCCGGGCACGGCTGTCGCAGAACACGAGGCGCTTCTCGCCGGCGTGCAGCCGGGAGATCACCGTGGCGGCGTTCTCGAGCGACCCGACATGGTCGAGCGTCACCTCGGGCGTGATCGGGTCGCCCGGGTCGGGTGCGACTACCCGGGACGGGCCGGGACTGGAGCCGACCAGCCAGCTCAGCAGCCGCTCGGGCTCGCCGACCGTGGCCGACAGGCCGATGCGTTGCAGATCCCGCCCGGCGAC
>CAZVVS010000162.1:0-10491 GCA_964630585.1 uncultured Gordonia sp. | reverse complement strand
TCCAAGACCGACCAGGAGCGCAAAGGCCGCGAAGTCGCCCTCCCCTACGGCACCGACCCCCAGACATGCCCGGTGGCCGCCCTGAGAGCGTGGCTCGACCTTGCCGGGATCATCCGGGGCGCGGTCTTCCGCTCCGTCGACCGCCACGGCAACATCTCGGCTGCCCGCCTGTCGGACCGTGCGGTGGCCAACATCGTCAAGCGTGCCGCCGAGGGTGCCGGGCTCGACCCCGCCGAGTTCTCCGGCCACAGCCTCCGGGCCGGGTTCGCCACCACCGCAGCCGCGGCCGGGGCCAACGAACGTCAGATCGCCAACCAGACCGGCCACACCTCGATGGAGGTCCTCCGGCGCTACATCCGCCACGGCAGCCTGTTCACCGACAACGCCGCTACCCGGCTGGGCCTGTAGGGCTGCACAACGACCGCCTGGTGGCCCTGCCAGCATGTCGGGATGGGATGGGCGAGCGGCCGGTGACGGCGAAGCAGTTGATCGGTCCGGCAGGCGAGCACTACGTGCTGTATCGGCTCCTCAGGTTCGGGCTCACGTCGGCGCTGGCCCCAGAGGGCGCTCCAGAGGTCGACATCCTCGTCTTTCCCGACGTCGGCGCACCCAAGCGCATCCAGGTCAAGGCCCGGGCGAACGGGCGGGCCTGGGTCATGGCCAAGAAGCACGAGTCCATCACCGCCGAGGACCTCGTGTACGCCTTCGTCGACATGTCCCTCGCGAACCCGGTCACCTATCTCATCCCCAGTCGGGTGGTGGCCGAGGTCGTCGCCAAGTCCCACCAGGTGTGGCTAGCGACACCCGGAAACCACGGCCAGCCACACAAGGACCAGGGCATCCGCAACATCCGGGCGTCGTACCCAGACCCGCCACCCGGGTACCCCGACGGATGGATGGAGCACTGGAAGGAACGCTGGGATCTCGTGGGTGGCCCGCCCCATGACCGCGCCTGAGCCCACCGACCCCGACGACCTCGGGTGGGCCGGGCTGGCCGACGACCTCCCCGCGGCGCCCCGCTCGGTCCTCCAGCCCTACGTCGAGGCCGTCGCCCGCGACGACCCGCTGCCCAAGGTCCGGCCCCGACCCGACAAGCAGCCCACCGAGACCGAAGTGTGGCTGTTGAAACGGGCGTGCACCACGGCGTGCCTCTCGCCCTCGAAGCCCGATCCGACCTCGATCCCCGATCGCTCGCGCAGCTCGCAGCGGACGGCCTGTACGACCAGCGTCGAGCGGCGCTCGTCGAAGACATCGTGTCGGCCATCGCCGACCCCGCCACCGACACGTTCGACCCCACCCGGATCGTGCGGGCCGACCCGGCCCAGGTCATCAGCGGGTTCGTCGACACCATCGTGCTCGTCGCCCGCATCGTGTCCGACCAGCTCGGGACCCCCGCCGACGAGATCGTGCGGGCGTGCTTCGCCCGAGCCGACGGGAGCCTCCCCGACCCGAAGTGAGAAGCAGGCGATCCTCGCTGGTCGCAGACGGCCAACGGCATGCTCCCTGAGCCGCCAGGAGCCGATCTCGGCCGCTACGAGGCCGGTGGTGGGCTCGGACGCCCGCTCGCACTGGCGGCGCCTCTGAGCGGCCCACGGGCCGGTCGGTGGCGGCCGCTACTGAGCCCTGTGCTGTGGGGGGGGGCGTCTTCAGGTCCGTCGACCGCCGCGGCAACATCTCCGCCGCTCGGCTTTCGGACCGGGCGGTGGCCGACATCGTCAAGCAGGCAGCCGCCGGTGCCGGACTCGACCCAACCCAGTTCTCCGGCCACAGCCTCCGGGCCGGGTTCACTACCACGACCCGCCGCTGCTCAGCACAGTCCTCTAACTAGAATTCCGAGTAGCGTACTGGCCGGTGACGACGGCCGCGGCGGTTTGTGACATCGGAGATTGCGGCGTTGCTGCCATCGGACGATGCCGAACATGCAATCGAGCCTTCTGCAGGTCGCACTCGGGTGCTGAATCGGCCGAATGCTCCGACTGTGCTGAATATTGCCAAGTCCCGTCATGTCGCGGCTTTGCCCATGCAACTTGTGGCGCTTGCGGTCGGCGTGTCTGCAGGTCGCACTCGGGTCCTGGATTAGCCGAATGCTCCGACTGTGCTGAGTGCCAAGTCCGGTCATGTCGTCGCGTTGCCCAGATGACTTGTGGCCTTTGCGGTCGGCGGGTCTGCAACTCGCACGCCGTGTGGGAACTGTTGTTCAGTGGCCACACGGTGTATAGCGGCAGGTGCCAGGTATGCCCAACACCCCCCACCGCTAAAGAAGTGCAGTTCCAGAAGCGAGAACAGGCATGGAGGGAAGCTGAGTCTGCGCTCGATGCAGTGGTTCAAATTCTGAACCAGGCGGGGAACCCCGCAGCCGTCGAACTCATCGAGTACAGGCTTAGGACCACGATGGGTTTCCGCCGGGTCAAGAAGGTCCGCATTGGTGAACGCGGATGGCGCGTCGGTGTGTACACGTTCGACGGTGATGCGAGCCGTGGGAAGCGCACGTTTGATGTATTCGTGACCGTCAATGGCCGTGTCTTCACGCAGAAGGTATATAGCGCCCTGCCCGGCGAGACGGGTGTCAACCGTCCGGGAGGCTGGCCGTGGCGAGAGGTGCAGTGTCTGAATAGTTGGGGAGAGCCACCCGGAGCATCGCTTCATTTGAGCGGGTGCGGAGGAACCACCGCAATCACGCAGTGGGCCAGCGATCAGCTCATGAAAGTGGTTCCGATCCCGGACTGAGTCCCTCGCTCCGAACGGACAACGCTGGACCCACCCGTGTCGTGCGGGCCGACTCCGTCAGGTGATGACCCTCCCGGACCCGGAGTGAGAAGCAGGCGATCCTCGCGATCTCAGCCCTTCGAGGCCGGTGGCGGGCTCGGATGCCCGCTCGCGCTGGCGGCGCCTCTGAGCGGCCCACGGGCGGGTCGGTGACGAGCCGCTACTGAGCCCTGGTGCTGTGGCACAGGATCTGGACCCGCGCATCGAACGGGGTCGCGACGAGGCGCTCGTGGAGATGGGCGAGGCTGAACTTCGGCTTGGCGTTGTCGAGGATGCACACGTAGGCGAGCGGGGCTTCGAGGCCGTGCCGGTCGGCTTCGCCGAGGAGCATGGACAGCTTCCACACGTCCTTGCACACCTCGGTGTAACCGAGGCCCTCACCTTGGGTGGAGGCGACCTTCAACTCGCTGATCACGGCCAGGTCCCCCAGCCGCTGTGTGCCGGTCCTGTCGTCGAGCAGAGAGCGGCGGGGCAGGTCGATCCCCGGTGTTCGGGTGACCACGATGTCGACCATCACCGAGTGCCCTGTGAACCAGCGGCGCCAGTGCGGATGGACTTGCGTGACGCCGAAGTCCGGTTCCCGTGCGACACGGTCGATCCCGAACTGCGAGATCAGGTAGTGAGCGAACCACGCCTGGAACGTCGCCTCCGGCGCCACCGCCGCCGTGCAGGTCCGGCTGAACACCTCCCACGCTGCCTCGAACTTCGCTGCGACGTCCTCCCCGGGGTGGGGCCGCTCATCGGGTTGACCGGGCGTCACCTCGCGAACGTACCGTTCCTCGACGGCGCCGGTGATTCTGGGGTCCCAGGGCAGCCCAGCGTGGTGGCGGAGCGGCCGGGTAGGGGCCATGAAGGCCAACGAGGCCCGACAGCTCGGGAAGAACGACCCGAGGCACTCTTCTGGTAGCAGCCCGGCGCGTCGCTACGGGGCGGTGCGTGCCTTGCCGACAGGGAACGTCGCGACAACAACTCCTTCAGGCATCGCGATGATCCATCCGACGCCGCCATGGATGAGGACCGGACTGCCAGACTCCGACACAGGCAGCGCCTGGTCGACGGTCTTCGCTGCGGTAGCCAACTCTGCTCGCAGCGGCGCTTCGGCCGAGCGCAGGTCCTTGCCGAACCCCGCCCGCCTGGCGTAGAGGGACAGCACCTTCTCCGCGACCCTGGCCTTGCCGTCGCGCATCAGCGCCAACATCTGGGCTTCGGTGAGTTCGTCCGGTTCGTCGTCGCCTGGCGCTCGCCAAGCTCTCTTGCCTCGCCCGCCTGATCGGCCAGGTTTGAAGCGCGACGGGGTCCCTGCGAGGACCTCGGACGGGACCCGCTCATAGTGAAACGTCCGGTAGCTCAAGATGGCCGCCCCGTCCGCGCTCAGCCTCACCCTGATGCCGTGCCAGTCGAGCAGGTGCGTGCCGTCGACATCTTGGCGGTGACGCCCGGCGGCGATCGCGTCGCGTGCGAACGCCCGCACCTCAGCGCGGGCGACCTCTTCGTCGACGCCGTGGTGCAGCATGAAGCCTTCCACGACGACCTTGGCCACATGGGTGTCGTTGGGATCGAAGGTGGCCGGGTCGAGCGGGGTTACTCCGACGTCGACGTAGTCGTCAACGACGGCCAGACGGGGCCTGTGGACCCGGGCACCGGAGATCCCTTCGGGCATCGGAGGCAGATCCCGGGTCGGCAGCACATGGGTCGGGTCTCCGCAGTGCTCATCGTCGGGGGTCACCAGCCGGTCACAATCGGCACCGCTCAGCGACCGGCACGGGACCCGGGGGACCGCGCCGACGAAGGGATCGTCAGGTACTGGGGGCGAGATGGTCATCGTCGTGTTGCTGGTATGGCCACGATGTGACACCCGCCGAACCCAGACGTCCGGTCGAGCTGGGCAGCCACCGGCGCTCCGCCAGCACAGTCGAGTAGCGCCCCAACGGCCCGGCCAGAACCCGCTGACCCTGCGCCGCCGTCTTCACCAAGGCAGCCATGTGCCGTCCCTAGCTGAAGGCCTGCATCGCCGGGGCGGTCCGCTCGATCACATCAGCAGCGCGTTGGAGAAGCTCGTACTCGTCGCGTGAGAGGTGGCGGGTGCGTTCCTCGCCGTGATGCTCGGCGAGGTAGCGGACGGCGTCAGCGAGCGAGAGCCCTTGGTAGTCCTGGCGCTGCGGCACGACGGTCCCTTCGACCTAATCACCCGCCGCCGAAGCGGCGGTGGATGATGCGTTGTTGGTCTTGTTCGCTGGTGACGGCTTTGGTCCCGGTGGGGTACCGCCACCAGAAGGTGCGGTCGTCGTCGCCGGTGCCTTCGTAGACGGGGTAGTCGGCGGGCTCGACGCTGACCCGGCAGACGTCGTCGCCGACGATGGTGTGGAACTCCCAGGTGACGAGGGAGGCGGCGGCGTCGCCGAGGCGGTCGGCGATGAGGTTCTGGAGGTGCTGGCCGAACAGGTCGCGGTCGCCTCGCTGGCCTCGCTTGGAGAAGGTCTTGTAGTCGGCTTCGAGCCCGTAGACGGTCCCGTCGTCGGCGACCCCGATGAGCAGGGTGCCCCCGTGGTCGCTGTTGAGGAACCCGGCGACGGTCTTCACGACCGCCTTGGCGGGGATGCCGGTCTTGTGTGACTCGGCCCGGATGTCCCAGCGGAGGGTGGACTTGTACTCCAGGTGGAGGTCCTCGCGGTCGGCGCCGAGGAGCTCGCCGATGGGGCAGGTGCGTTGGCGGGCGACCCGGGCGCGGGCGTAGATGCGGGGCAGGTACTCGGCGACGAGGGCGTCGCGGAGCTGGGGGTCGTCGAGGAGCTGGGCGGCGACCTTCTCGTTGCGGTCGAGGCGCGAGGCGATGGCGGTGAGGTAGGTGGCGTCGAAGCCGACCTTGAACGCGTCGAGGGTGTTGCCTGCGGCTTCGAGTTGGATGCGTTCGTCGTTGACGAGGTCCTCGGCGATGGCGTCGGGGAACAGCCGGTCGGCGTCGGTCCAGTCGGTGCCGTACCGCTCGTTGAACCGGTCGATGATCGCCGAGAGGCTCTCGGGCTCGGGCTCGTGCTGGGGGCCGGTGCCCGAGAAGATGGTCTGCACCTCGCCGGTCTCGGTGTCGATCGACACGGACCCGTCGAACTGCTTTTCGTGGCGGAGGTGGGTGAGTTCGATGTCGGCCCCGAGATCGACGCGGTCGCCGCCGGTGTCGCGGACGAACGCGGCGAGCGCCCGGGCGAACACGTAGTCGCGCTCCAGGGCGGTGTCGGTGAACAACACGATCTGCGACAGGAACCCGTAGGTGCGCACGAACCGGTTGAGCGCGTCACGGAACCGGTCCCGTTCGTCGTCGGCGAGGTCGTTGACCCGGTCGATGGCCGGGCCGAGCGCGGCGTGGATGCGGCCGTGGTCGGACGGGCCGGACACCTCCAACAACAACGCGACGACCTTGAGGACCTCGTCGATGCGGAGGACCCCGAACTCGTCGAGCTCAGCGCGGGTGTCGTAGAGCAGGTTGGGGTCAGACGGCGGGGCGACGGTCTCGCCGTAGTAGGGCTCGAACGCCTCGCGGATGGCGTCGGCATCGTTGCGGAAGTCGAGGACGAAGGTGCCGTCCTTGTCCGGGTGCGTCCGGTTGAGCCGCGACAGCGTCTGCACCGCATTGAGCCCCGACAGGGCCTTGTCGACGTACATGGCATACAGGAGGGGCTGGTCGAACCCGGTCTGGAACTTCTCGGCCACCACCAAGATGCGGAACTCGTCGGTGTCGAACTTCTCGGCCGTCTGGGTGTCGGCGAACCCGTTCATGGCGGCCTCGGTGAACGGGACACCGCCGTCGCTGACCGTCCCGGAGAACGCCACCAGCACACCGAGGTCGTAGCCGTGGTCGGCCACATAGGCCCGCAGCGCCCGCCCGAACCGCACCGCGTGCTGCCGCGACGAGCACACCACCATCGCCTTGGCCCGCCCGGCGACCTCCCCGGAGATCCGGGTACGGAAGTGCTCGACCACGATCTGTGCCTTCTGGTCCAGGTTCGACTCGTGCAGGGCCACGAACTTGGCGATCGCCGCCCTCGCCGCCCGGGTGTCGAACCGGGGGTCGTCGGCGACGGCCTTCTCCAGGTGGAAGTACGTGTCGTAGGTGACGTAGTGGGCCAGGACGTCCTCGATGAAGCCCTCCTCGATGGCCTGGCGCATCGAGTACAGGTGGAACGGCTCGTGACGCTGGGTCGCCGGGTTGAGCCTGCCGAACAACTCCAGGGTCTTGCCCTTCGGCGTCGCCGTGAACGCGAAGAACGACAGGTTCGACTGCTGGCCTCGGGCCGCCACCTCCTCGGCGAGGGCCTCCTCCACCGACCCCGCCTCCAAGTCCCCGTCGTCGTCAGCGGCGGGCACACCGAGGACCCGCTTCATCTCCTTGGCCGCCTCGCCGGTCTGCGAGGAGTGAGCCTCGTCCACGATCACCGCATACGACCGCGACGGCAGGGCCTCGACCTTGTCGAGCACGAACGGGAACTTCTGCAACGTGGTGATGATGATGCGGGCCTGCTCCCCCGCCAGCGCGTCGGCCAACTGCTGGGAGTGGGCCTCGATGCGCTCCACCACCCCGTGGGCGTGCTCGAACTGGTAGATCGTGTCCTGCAACTGGCGGTCCAACACCACCCGGTCGGTGATCACCACCACCTTGTCGAACACCTTCCGGTCACCCTCGTCGTGCAGGTTCGACAGCCGGTGCGCCAGCCAGGCGATCGTGTTCGACTTCCCCGACCCCGCCGAGTGCTGCACCAAGTACTTCTGCCCCGCGCCCTCCGCCCGAGCGGCGGCCTCCATCGACAGCACGGCGTCCCACTGGTGGAACCTCGGGAAGATCACCGTCCCCGGAGCCTTCGAGCCCTTCGAGGGCTTCTCCACATGCACGAACCGGGCGAACAAGTCCAACCAGGCGTCGCGCTCCCACACCCGCTCCCACAGATACGCGCTGCGGTGCCCGTCCGGGTTCGGCGGGTTGCCCGCCCCGCGCCCGTGGCCCCGGTTGAACGGCAAGAACCTGGTGGCCTTCCCCGCCAGGCGAGTGGTCATCGCCACCGACTCGGTGTCCACCGCGAAATGCACCACCGCCCGCTTGCCCAGCGTCCGTGACGCCGGGTCCCGATCCACCCGGTACTGGGCCATCGCCTTCTCGATGGTCTGGCCCGACAACGGGTTCTTCAACTCCGCCGTGGCCACCGGCACCCCGTTGATGAACAACCCCAGGTCCACGGTCTTGGCCGACCCGGGCTCGTAGGGCAACTGGCGGGTCACCGTCAGTCGGTTCTCCCGGTACCTCGCCACCATCTCCGGGCTCAGCCCGAACGCCGGGCGGAGGAACATCATGCGGATGGTCACCCCCTGGTCCACTACCCCGTGGCGCAACACATCCACCGTGCCCCGTTTGTCGATCTCCGAGGCGAGGCGATCAGCGAACTTGGCCTGCGCCGTGTCCGGGTCACCGCCATGCAGCTTCACCACCTTCGCCCACGCGTCAGCCTGGGTGGCCCCGATGAACACGAACAACTCGGCCGTGTCCAAGCCCCGCGCCGCGTCGAAGTCGGTGGGCTCACCCTGGGCGTTGCCCACCTTGCAGCCCTCATAGCCCCCGCGGGTGACCAGCCAGTCACAGATGAACGACTCGAACGCCGCCTCGTCCGGCTTCACGCCGCCACCCCCGGCACCGACAACTCACCCGTCACCGCCGCCGTGATCAACGCCTGACGATGCTCCACGAGAAGGTCGGCTTGCTCTTGAAGTCGGACCTTGACTGCACCCAATCTCGTGCTCAGTTCATCGAGCGCGTCGGCGACGCGTGCTTCCTCATCCCGTGCACCCCGACGTACAACCACTTCTGACAATTCCTCGGCATTGAGGTGCGGCTGCGCTGCACGAGTGCGAGCGATGTGAATCTGGTCGATGGCGTAGCGACCGAGTAGCTGCCATGCAAGGAACCGGGAGTCGATGCTCACCGGCGCCACTCGAAGGTCATAACCCGGCGCAGAACCGGCCCATGCGGCTGTGATGCGAGCCGAGTCCCCCGTGAGAGCACCGCTTCGCACAACAAGAATCTCGCCCTCGCGAAGCAGGGGCGCTCGATCGAGCGGCAGGTCGTCCAACTTGGTACGCATCAGGTTGTGAGTGGTGATGGTGCCACGGCTGATGTTGGTAGCCCTGATGATGGCAACTCCGTCATCGGCTTCTGGGGGCGGCTGACCTAGCCCATACGTCACTCTGGCGACACGCTTCAGCGGACATGCATCGGTAAACGCACTGCTCAGCTGCTCAATGGCTCCCTCTAACCGCTGATCGAGGACCGCGATGAGGCGGCGCTTCTTGGCGATGAGGGCGTCGATGCGGGCCGTCTCGGCGTCCAGGAAGTCAGCGATCGCTTGCTGCTGCCAGTCGTCGGGGACCCGGATTGACATCTTGGTGAGGTGCTCCGGCCGAACTCGTTGATGACTCCGTGTCACCGACTGCACGCGGGCGTCCAAGAACTGACGAGTCGATTCGGCGAGCAGCAGGTAGGTGAGGAAACGAGGCTCGATGCCGAAGGGGCGGAGAACGATGAACTCGCCACTGGCCATCGCTACTCGGTCTCCGAGTGCCGGAACAGTCAGCACTCGTGCCTTTCGTGGATTGAGCCTGGACACCAGCACCTCACCGCCCTTCAGCCGCTGCTTGTCACTCATGATCTCGTTGGACGGCACGACCTCGGGGAACCCAGTCGAGTCAAGCGCCGGGATGCTGTAGTGCTCGACCTCAACATCCCCGAAGATCTGCGGGTCGATCGTCTCGCGTACCTCCAGAGCGACGCCGTCCAAGCGCATCGAGGTCCAACTCATTCGGTGACCTCGCGGAGCAGGTCCTGGATCTCGGCTTCCAACTGTTTGATCTCGGCGTCGATCTCGGCGAGGGGGCGGGGCGGGGTGTAGGTGTAGAAGTGGCGGGTGAGGGGGATCTCGTAGCCGAGCTTGGTCTTGGTGTGGTCGATCCAGGCGTCGGGGACGTAGGGGAGGACTTCGGCGGTGACGTAGTCCTCGACGGCTTGGCGGTACTCAGCGGTGGTGAGCCGGTCGGTGGGGTCGGCCTCGAAGGTGACAGGGGTGGCGGGGAGGGGGACGTTCTCGTTGTCGCGCAGGTCGGGGTCGGGTTCGGGGTTGCCCTTGCGGTGCGTGATGACGGGGGCCTCGGGGTCGGCCACGGCGAGCGCCGCCCACACGGCCTTGGCCTGGGGGCCGGTGAGGCCGTGCTGGGTGAGTACCGGGTCGATGACCTTGGCGGCGAGCGCCCGGTCCGCCTCTGATGCCCCCAGGTGGCCCCTGAGAGCCTCTAGGAGAGCCTCTGATGCGTCGGGAGCCATCTTGGTGACGGG
Source organism: uncultured Gordonia sp. (assembly GCA_964630585.1). Taxonomy (GTDB): domain Bacteria; phylum Actinomycetota; class Actinomycetes; order Mycobacteriales; family Mycobacteriaceae; genus Gordonia. Next base: position 359 of record CAZVVS010000162.1, on the reverse strand, counting down.
TTTGGCCTGGGCGACGAGGGCGAGGGTGTCGTCGGTGATCTCCCACCGGCGGCGCAGGGGCCGCTCGACGGCGATGCGCATGAACCCGAACGCTTCGTTGGCGAAGATCTTGACCCGCTCGCCGTCGGTGTGATCGGCGTAGAGGCGGGAGATCTCGTCGATCTGTTCGTCGGCGATCTTCTTGCGTTTCTCGCCGAGGCTCTTGCGCATCTTGGTGAACAGGTCGCGGGCGTCGATCAACTGCACCGTGCCCTGGCGTTCGGGGGTCTTGCGGTTGGTGACGATCCAGAAGTACGTGGAGATGCCGGTGTTGTAGAAGAGCTGGTCGGGAAGGGCGACGATGGCGTCGAGCCAGTCGT
>CAZVVS010000161.1:0-10493 GCA_964630585.1 uncultured Gordonia sp. | reverse complement strand
GAGGTCGCCCGTCTTTCGCAGCGAGTGGATCATGACGCGCCCGCCGTCGGGCCAGAGCATCTCCGAGTGCCGCACTTCCCCGTCGGCGTCCCCTTCGACCAGGATGCCGTCCTCGAAGCCGAGTTTCGACAGCCATGCCCGCTGCGCGATCGCGTCGTCGTAGCCGAGGCCGGGCCAGATGTTGATGTCTTTTCTCTCGTTCATGCATCCAGTCTGCGCTCGCCGGGTGCGGTGGCGCTTGAAGGAATCGGCAGACTTTGCATACCCCCCCCGGGGGATGCTAGCGTAGGCCTGTAACCCCCCAGGGGGATATGAGAGACGAAAGGAACCTCGATGACCACCGCACACACCACCCCCTCCGGCGCCGAAACCCTGCGTGCCCTCACCCCGCAGCACCGCGAGCTGCGCCAGGCCATCCCCGAGGTCTACCAGGGTTTCGCCGCCCTGTCCGGCGCGGCCTTTGCCGACGGCGCGATCGACCGCAAGACCAAGGAGCTCATCGCGTTGGCCATCGGCGTCGTCGAGGGTTGCGACGGCTGCATCGCCTCGCACGCCCAAGCCGCGGCCCGGGCCGGCGCCACCGATCAGGAGGCCGCCGAGGCCATCGGCGTCACCTTCCTCATGCACGGCGGTCCGGCGACGATCCACGGGGCGCGCGCCTTCGAGATCTTCCGCGAGTTCAGCGCTGCCGCCGCGGCCGCTTCGGCGAACTGAGAGGATAGGCCCATGTGTGAAGCAGTCCGCTGCCCTGTGTGCGGCAAGACGACGTGGGCCGGATGTGGCAGCCACATCGAAGAGGTCCGTGCGACCGTTCCCGCCGAGCAGTGGTGTCCGGGACACGAGAGCGAACACCAGAGCAAGTAGGGCACACTCCTCCTATCCGAGATAGGAGGAGTGCTTGTCTGAGACGACGCGACGGCGCGGCCTCCCGACGTCGACGCTGGCGGTGACCGCGGCCGCCTTCGCGGCACAGGGATTCGGCTATGCGGCAATCGTCTCCACGCTTCCGACGTTCAAGGAGCGCCTCGACCTCACCGAGACGCTGATCTCGGCGATCCTGCTGGGCGTGTGTGTCGCGGCCGCAGGCGGCTCAGTGCTCGCCGACGTCATCGCAGTCCGCCGGGGCAGTCGCTGGGCGCTGGCGGTCGGGTTCGGCCTACAGGCCGTCTCGCTGGTGGTCGCGATCAACGCCTCAACCGTCGCCATGTTCACCGTGGCCGTCGTGGTCTACGGCGTCGGCCTCGGTTGTGTCGACGCGGCCGCCAACATGGCCGGCGCACTTGCCGAAGCACGATCGTCGACGCCACTATTCGGCCGCCTCTACGCCGCGTACACCGTTGCGGCGATCGCGGGCGCACTCGCCACCTCGGGGGCCCAGTCGACGGGGCTGCACGCACTCACTCCGGTCATCGTCGCGGCGGTGCTCGCCGTCGTCGTGGCCGCACTCGTCCTGCGGTTCGGGGACCGGTACATCACCGCTCTCCCGCCAACCGACGATTCCCAAGACCGTGCGCCCCTGCCGTTGCGCGGAATCTGGCTGGTCGGCGGGCTCGTATTCGCGGCGTTCGTCGTCGACTCCGCGGTGGCGACGTGGAGCACGTTGTACCTGGAGGACGGACTCGGCACGGCGAAGTCGGTGGCACCGCTGGCCTATGCCGCCTACCTCGGGGTCGTCCTGACGGGCCGCTTGGCCGCCGACCCGATGGTCCGGCGCTGGGGGCGGATGCGCACCGGTGTCGTCGGCTCGCTCGTCGCGCTGGCCGGGTGCGCACTGGTCGTCGCCGTCCATGCGCCGGGTCCCGCGGTCGTCGGATTCGCCCTGGCCGGTGGTGCCGCGGGCCTACTCGTCCCGGTCGCCTTCAGTTGGGCGGGCGAACTCGACCCCGATCGCAGCGACGAGGTTATCGCCCGGGTCAATCTGTTCAACTACGGCGGCGCACTGATCGGTGCCGTGGCGCTGGGCGCGCTGGCCGGCAACGCGTCAGCGCTGGGCTTCGGTTTCGCGCTGCCCGCCGTCGCACTCGTCGTCGCACTGCCGTTGCTACGCGCGCACCGCCGGTCGGCGCAGTCACCGTCGATCAGTCGTGACTAGTCACTGCTTGCCCATGGCGATTCGCAGGCGGTCCTCGGCGGTGACGAGATGGTCGTGGTCGTCGTCGCCGGTATCGATCTCCACCCAGGCGATCGTCCCGGTGAACGCCGATGTCCCGGGCCGGTAGTCCGGCGACGGCGATGAGCCGGTATCGCGCCCGACGTCGCACGCCTCGTCGGCGGAGAACCCGACCGGCTGGGTTCGGTCCACCCGCCCCGACCCGACCGGCTCACCGTCGTAGAAGAGGGTGATGTCACCGCCCAAGGCCAACCCACCACCGTCGTAGGCGAACTCCATCCGCACCTGGTGCCGGCCCGCCGGGATCTCCTTCTCAGCCGAGGTCACGTAGTAGTCGATGCCGAAGAAGTTGTAGCAGTATGTCAGCTTCTTCTCGTGGGCATAGAGCGCCCACCCACCGGCGAGGCCGCCCTGCGTCACGATCACGCCGTTGACGCCGCCGTCGGGCACCTCGATCTCGGCCGTCACCGCGTGCGAGCGGTTCTTCACGGAGATGACGGCCGCCTCGGCCAGGCGCATGCCGCTGAACATCAGTTGCGACGTGCCCTTGATCAGCGACGGGCGGCCCGACAACTCGGGGATGATCCGCTCGACCGTGCGATCGTCGAGCGGCACGACCCCGTACTTGGTCGCTTCGATCAACCACAGCCGCTGAAGGTAGGCGAGCTGCTCGGGCTGTTCTTTGGACAGGTCGCGCGATTGCGTCCAGTCGCCGGGCCCGTACAGCTCCCATACGTCCTCGTCGAACGGGAGTGGCGCCTCCATCTTCCACGGCGTGCGGTGCTTGGTGACCGCCGTCCAGCCTTGGAAGTAGATTCCGCGATTGCCCATGATCTCGAAGTATTGGACGTTGTGGGTCTCGGGCGCATCGGCGCTGCGCAGCGACCCCAGCATGCTGACGCCCTCCAGCGGCGCCTGGGTGATGCCGTTCACCGATTGCGGGGCGGGAATGCCGGCCGCCTCGAGGATGGTCGGCACGATGTCGATCACGTGGTGGAACTGGTGGCGCAGCGCACCGGCATCGTCGAGCCCGTTGGGCCACCGCACGATGGTGCCGTTGCGCGTGCCGCCCCAGTGCGAGGCGACCTGCTTGGTCCATTGATACGGCGTGCACAGGGCGTGCGCCCAACCGACCGCGTAGTGGTTGTAGGCCTCGGGAGTGCCGAAGTCGTCGATCTTGGACATCAGGAACTCGGTGGTCTCGATCCCGGGCATCCCGTTCAACGTCGTCATCTCGTTGAAGCAGCCCACCGGCGTCCCCTCGGCGGAGGCACCGTTGTCGCCGATGATGTAGAACACCAGGGTGTCGTCGAGCGCGCCGAGTGAGTCGATGGCGTCGAGCACCCGGCCCACCTCGTAGTCGGTCTGCTCGAGGAAGCCCGCGTAGATCTCCATCTGCCGGGCGAGCACCGGCTTGAGCTCGGCGGGCATGTCGTCCCACGCCGGGATCTCCTCGTGCCGTGCGGTCAGTTCCGCGTCGGCCGGAATCACCCCGAGCTCTTTCTGCCGCGCGAAGATCTGCTCGCGCAGCTTGTCCCAGCCGTCGTCGAACTTCCCCCGGTACTTGTCGGACCACTCCTGGGGAACGTGGTGGGGCGCGTGCGTCGCCCCGGGGGCGAAGTACATGAAGAAGGGTTTGTCCGGGGCCAACGCCTTCTGCTGGCGCACCCAGGTGATGGCGTGGTCAGCGAGGTCTTGGGTGAGCGTGTAGCCCTGCTCCGGTGTGCTCGGCGGCTCGACCGGCGTCGTGCCCTCGTACAGCCCCGGGTAGTACTGGTTGGCCTCGCCGCCGACGAAGCCGTAGAAGTACTCGAACCCCGATCCCGTCGGCCATTGGCTGAACGGGCCCACCGGACTCACCTCCCACACCGGCACCTCGTGGCACTTGCCGAACTGGGCCGTGGAGTACCCGTTGAGTTTGAGGGTCTCGGCGACCGGGGCCGTCTCCTTGGGCCGGATACTGCTGTTGCCCGGTGCCGACGTGGCCATCTCGGTGATCGCCCCCATCCCCACCGTGTGGTGGTTGCGCCCGGTGAGCATGGCCTGGCGCGTCGGCGAGCAAAGGGCCGTCGTGTGGAACCGGTCCAGCCTGATGCCTTCTTCGGCCATCCGGTCGGCGACCGGGGTGGCGCACGGGCCGCCGAAGGTCGTCGAGGCACCGAACCCGACGTCGTCGAGCAGCACGATCAGCACGTTCGGTGCCCCGGCCGGCGGTCGCAGCTCCTTAATCGGCGGGTAGGAGGTGTTGGGGTCCTTGGCGTCGTACGTCGTGAGGCCCACATGCTGGACGTCCGGGATGGGAAGGTGCTCGCGCGCCAAGTGGGGTTTGTCGGCGCCCTGCGCCTCGCTCTGCGCGCTGTTGTTCGGGGACTTCGTCATCGGGCACCCTTCCGTCGCTGCTCCGGCCACTGTATGGCCTTGTTGCCCAGGTCACAGCGGCGATGCACAATCGCAGGTAACACCTGCTCGAAAAGGGAGCTCCCATGGGCATCGGCGCCGCACAACCCACGCGGGTCAAGCGCGCCTACGAGCAGTTTCTGAGCGGCATCCTGCCGCCCGACGGCTCGGTCCGCTCGATGGTCCGCGAATCGTGGGAGCGCTCCCGCGACCGCGGCGTCGACCCCGAGACGGCAACCCCCGACGGCGACAGCGTTTCCGACGCCGATTTCCGCGCCTACCGCGACTCCCACCGCCTCGCCGCGGTCCGGCCGCTGATCCGCTCGCTGCTCGTCGACGATCTCGCCGACGTCGATGCCGTCGTCGCCACCACCGACGCCGCGGGCCGCCTGCTGTGGGTCGACGGGTGCCGCACCGCCCGTGATGCGGCCAGCCACATCAACTTCGTCGAGGGCTCGGTGTGGAGCGAGACCGCCGTCGGCACCAATGCTCCCGGGTTGGCGCTGGCCGTCGACCGCGGCGTGCAGGTCGTCGGGCCGGAGCATTTCGTCGGGATGGTGCAGAAGTGGAGTTGCTCGGCGGCGCCGATCCACGACCCCCTCACCGGCCGGCTGCTGGGCGTCCTCGACATCACCGGCGGCGACGTGGCCGCCACGCCGTTCGCCCTGGCCGCGGTCCGCTCGGTGGCCGCCGCCGTCGAGCTCGAGTTGCGCGCCCCCGCCGTCGACCTCGCTCCGGGCGCGGCGTGTTCGCCGCGCCTGGCCACGCTGGACTCTGCGCCGCGGTGGCGCGACGCCGACGGGACGACGCGCCCGCTCTCGCCGCGCCACGCCGAGATCATCCTCCTGCTGCAGGCCTACCCGGAGGGGCTGACCACCGAACAGCTCGCGATGATGCTCGCCGACGACGAGCTGGGCGCGGTGACCGTGCGCGTCGAGATCTCACGGCTGCGCCGGACGCTCGGCGACGTCATCGCGTCGCGGCCCTACCGGCTCACCGTCGACGTCTCCTCCGACGTCGACGAGGTGCGGCGCCGGATCGAGAAGGGCGAGATCATCGCCGCGATCCGCGAGTTGGGGCGCGGCGGCCTGCTCGCCGAGTCGGGTGCGCCGGGCATCGTGGAGCTGTTCGACGAACTCCTCGTCGACCTCCGTTCACGCTTGGTCGCACGCGGTGATGCCTCCGCGCTCGATGCATGGGTGTCGTCCCCACTGGGCCGCGACGACCTGACCGCGTGGGCCCACCTCGCCGCCGTCCTGCCCCCGGGTCACGCCAGTCGCGCCCGGGCCATGGGACGTGCGCGACTCCTGGATCGCCGCCTTTCTCGCTGAGTGCAACGCCGTTGCAACCACCACGCTCGTAGTGTGTGAGCCACCTCACCATTCGCAAAGGAGCGATCATGTCTGTCTACGCCAAGCCCGGTACCGAGGGCTCCGTGATGAGTTTCGAATCGCGCTACGACAACTGGATCGGCGGCAAGTGGGTCCCGCCGGTGAAGGGCCAGTACTTCGAGAATCCGTCGCCGGTCGACGGCAAGACCTTCTGTGAGGTGGCCCGCTCGACGGCCGAGGACATCGACCTCGCGCTCGACGCAGCCTGGGCCGCCGCGCCGGCGTGGGGCAAGACGTCGGTGGCCGAGCGCTCGGTGGTTCTCAACCGGATCGCCGACCGCATCGAAGAGAACCTGGAGAAGATCGCCGTCGCCGAGACCTGGGACAACGGCAAGGCGGTCCGCGAGACCCTCGCCGCCGACATCCCGCTGGCCGTCGACCATTTCCGCTACTTCGCCGGCGTCATCCGGGCCCAAGAGGGCGGGATTTCCGAGATCGACCAGGACACCGTGGCCTACCACTTCCATGAGCCGCTGGGCGTCGTCGGCCAGATCATCCCGTGGAACTTCCCGATCCTCATGGCCGTGTGGAAGCTCGCCCCGGCCCTCGCCGCGGGCAACTGCGTCGTGCTGAAGCCGGCCGAGCAGACGCCGGCGTCGATCCTGTTCCTGTTCAGCATCATCGGCGACCTGCTCCCCGACGGCGTGGTCAACATCGTCAACGGCTTCGGCGTCGAGGCGGGCAAGCCGTTGGCGTCGAGCAACCGCATCCGCAAGATCGCGTTCACCGGCGAGACCACGACGGGTCGCCTGATCATGCAGTACGCATCGGAGAATCTGATCCCGGTGACGTTGGAGCTGGGCGGCAAGAGCCCCAATATCTTCTTCGACGATGTGATGAGCGCCGACGACGGTTTCCTCGACCGCGCTCTCGAGGGCTTCACCATGTTCGCGCTCAACCAGGGTGAGGTGTGCACCTGCCCGAGCCGCGGCCTGATCCAGAAGGGCATCTACGACGGCTTCCTGGACAAGGCGGTCGCGCGAGTCAAGGCCATCAAGCAGGGCAACCCGCTCGACACCGACACGATGATGGGCGCCCAGGCGTCGAGCGACCAGTTCGAGAAGATCAAGTCCTACCTGTCGATCGGCAAGGAGGAGGGCGCCAAGGTGCTGACCGGTGGTGAGCCGGTCGACTTGGGCGGTGACCTCGCGGGCGGCTACTACATCGCCCCGACGGTGTTCGGCGGGCGCAACGACATGCGGATCTTCCAGGAGGAGATCTTCGGACCGGTGCTCTCGGTGACGTCGTTCTCCGATTACGACGAGGCGATCTCGATCGCCAACGACACGCTGTACGGCCTCGGCGCCGGCGTGTGGAGCCGCAACGGTGCGGTCGCCTACCGCGCTGGCCGTGACATCCAGGCCGGTCGGGTGTGGACAAACACCTACCACGACTACCCTGCGCACGCGGCCTTCGGCGGCTACAAGCAGTCCGGCATCGGACGGGAGAACCACCTGGCGATGCTCGAGCACTACCAGCAGACCAAGAACCTGCTGGTGGGCTACGCGCAGTCCGCCAAGGGCTTCTTCTAAGCCGATGTCCGACACAACCACTCCCCAGCGCGTGGTTGCCACCGACTCCGCCGTGGAGCTCTTGACCAAGCTGTCAGAGCTCCACGGCGGTCTCATGATCCACCAGTCCGGCGGCTGTTGCGACGGGTCGGCACCGATGTGCTACCCCGTCGGCGAGTACCGGATCGGGCAGCGCGACGTCCTCGTCGGGGAGATCGGACTGCCCGACCCGCTGCCGGCGGTGCGCGTGTGGATCAACGGCGACCAGTTCCAGCTCTGGAAGCACACACAGCTCATCCTCGACGTCGTGCCTGGCCGCGGCGCCGGGTTCTCCTTGGAGGCGCCCGAGGGGGTGCGGTTCCTCTCCCGCTCACGGGTCTTCTCCGACGACGAGAACGTCCTGCTCGACGCCTCCCCGCCGCTCACGGGTGCCGAATTGACCTAGGCCCCCCGAAACCTGTCGACTATTGAGGTCCCGAGGGAGATGCTCCCTCGGGACCTCGACAGTTGGCAGGTTTCAGGGTGTCAGCTCAGCCCGCCGACGCTGACGCGGCGATTGACACCGAACAGCAAGGGGTTGTCATTGTGATTGCACTCGAAGCGCACGTCGTAGGACGCCGGCCATGCCCCGGCCATTGACAGGGTGATCGAACTGCCGTTAGTCGACCGCGTGATATTCGTGCCTTGCTGGCTACCCAGGTAGGTGCCGACGATGTCGTACGGCGCGGGCGGAACGTGCATCGTGCAGACCTTGTGACCAGGCGGAAGGCGGTCGGCGCGCGCATAGATCGTGGACCCGGCGGACCAGACCTTGGTCACCGGCGCCGCCGACGCCGACGACGGGACGAGCACTGTTGCGCTGAGAGCGGAGGCCCCCACTGCGACAGCGAGAGCGGTTCGTGACAGCTTGGGCAGAATCATCGTTCCTCCTATTGATCCGGTCGTGGAACAACCGTCTCACTTATCAAGCCTGCCGCCATGAGTAACCGACTACTCGCTTCGGTCACACGAGAGTTTCACTCCCGGTAGCCAACGAGGAAGTTCAGAAGAAGAGGCCGCCGGTGAGGCTCGCGCCGGTCTGGGTCGTGTAGACCAAGTCAGCCATGGCGACGACGATCATGGCCAGACTCACGACGATCGCCGAGAGGATCCACGTGACCCGACGGTGGGCGCGGTAGGTCGGCGTCATCACGATGCGGTGCTTGCCGGTGTGCCGGATGGTCATGACGTCCTCCTCGTCGTCGGTGTTTCGTGTGTGTCCACGGTCCCAACTGCACGGGGGTTACGCGCGAGTAGTCCACTACCCGAATTACCCGGACGCACAACGTCCCCGGGCCCATTGGGCGCCGGGGACGTCGGTACTTCTTGTCTGGGGGTTAGTGGCCGAGGCCGGGGATGACGCTCGCGCCGGTCTGCGTGAAGTAGACCATGTTCGCCATCGAGATCACGATCATGCCGAGGCTGACGACGATCGCCGACAGGATCCACGTGACCCGACGGTGAACGCGGTAAGCCGGCGCTGCCACGATGCGGTGCTTGCCCGTGTGCCGAATGCTCATGTCGTCCTCCTGGTGACCTTGTAGAACAAGGCTGACACGCACCCCTGACACTCCGAAAGACGCTTAAGCACCCTCGGAGAGACCTCCCAGCGGCCTCCCAGCTTCACGGGTAGGGTCTGGTGCGGCTGCGCGACTTCGCGCACCGGCCCCACCACCGTCGCACTTCTGACCAGCGCTGGACTGCAGCTCCGGGCGACGACCGATTCCCGAAGGACCCCCGATCACGATGCTAGATCTGGCGCGCGTGCAGCAGGCCGCACGGGACAGCGACGTCGTCGCCGCACTGCGGAGCCCACGACGACTCAAAACCGAGGTCCTGGCCGGTCTCGTCGTCGCGTTGGCGCTGATCCCGGAAGCGATCTCTTTCTCGATCATCGCCGGCGTCGACCCCCGTGTCGGACTGTTCGCGTCGTTCACCATGGCGGTGACGATCGCCGTCGTCGGCGGCCGCCCGGCGATGATCTCCGCAGCGACGGGGGCGGTTGCCCTGGTTGTCGCCCCGATAGCGCGTGAGCACGGAATCGACTATCTCTTCGCCACCGTGATCCTGGCCGGGATTCTGCAGATCGTGCTCAGCGCCCTCGGAGTCGCGAAGCTCATGCGGTTCATCCCGCGGTCAGTCATGGTCGGATTCGTCAACTCCCTCGCGATTCTCATCTTCCTCGCGCAGGTGCCGCACATGACCCATGTGCCGTGGCTGGTCTACGTGATGATCGCCGCCGGTCTGGTCATCCTGATCGGGCTGCCCCGATTGACTGGTGCGGTGCCCGCACCGTTGGTGGCGATCGTGGTGCTCACCGCCCTGACCATGGGCTTCGGGTGGGCGGTGCCGAATGTCGGCGACGAGGGTGAATTGCCCAGCACCTTGCCGCAATGGCTCATCCCAGACGTGCCGTACAACCTGGAGACCCTCAAGCTCATCGCCCCGTTCGCGGTCGCGATGGCCTTGGTCGGTCTGCTCGAGTCACTGATGACCGCCAAGCTCGTCGACGACATTCTCGACGATCACTCCAACAAGACTCGCGAAGGCTGGGGACAGGGCATCGCGAACGTCGTCACCGGCTTCTTCGGGGGCATGGGCGGCTGCGCGATGATCGGGCAGACGATGATCAACGTGAAGAGCGCCGGCGCGCGCACCCGGATCTCGACCTTCCTCGCCGGCCTCTTCTTGCTGATCCTCGTGGTCGGGCTCGGCGACCTGGTGGCGCAGATCCCGATGGCCGCGCTGGTCGCGGTGATGGTGATGGTCGCCGTCGGCACCTTCGACTGGCACAGCATCGCCCCGGCAACCCTGCGTCGGATGCCGCTCAGCGAGACCGCGGTCATGATCGTCACCGTCGCTATCACCGTCGCCACCCACAACCTCGCCTACGGCGTCATCGGCGGCGTTATCGTCGCGACCTTGCTGTTCGTCCGTCGCGTCGCGCACTTCACCGAGGTCAGCCCCGCCATCTCCGACGATGAGGGCACCCGCACCTACCGGGTGCGCGGTGAGCTGTTCTTCGCCTCGAGCAACGACCTGGTC
>CAZVVS010000160.1:0-10577 GCA_964630585.1 uncultured Gordonia sp. | reverse complement strand
GGCACGAGTCGCGCCGCATCGACAACCAGTTGCGCGGCCGGTCGGGCCGCCAGGGTGACCCGGGTGAGTCGCGGTTCTACCTGTCGCTGGGCGACGAGCTCATGCGCCGGTTCAACGGTGCCGCGCTCGAGGCCATCATGAACCGCGTCAACCTGCCCGACGACGTCCCGATCGAGGCGAAGATGGTCACCAAGGCCATCCGGTCGGCGCAGACGCAGGTCGAGGGACAGAACTTCGAGGTCCGCAAGAACGTCCTCAAGTACGACGAGGTGATGAACGAGCAGCGCAAGGTCATCTATCGCGAGCGCGGCACGATCCTCGCCGGTGAGGACCACCGCGAGCAGATCCAGCAGTTCATCGACGACGTGGTCGGCGCCTACGTCGACGGCGCCACCGCTGAGGGCTACGCCGAGGACTGGGACCTCGACGAGCTGTGGGGCGCGCTGCGCTCCCTGTATCCGATCCAGCTCTCGCCCCGCGAGGTGCTCGGCGAGAACGAGTTCGGCGAGCGCGACGACATGGCCGCCGACGAACTGCGCGAGATCCTCGTCGCGGACGCCCACAATGCCTACGACCGGCGCGAGGACGAGATCGACGCGATGGCCGGCGAGGGGGCGATGCGCCAACTCGAGCGCAGCATCCTGCTCTCGGTCATCGACCGCAAGTGGCGCGACCATCTCTACGAGATGGACTACCTGCGCGAGGGCATCTACTTGCGGGCGATGGCCCAGGCCGACCCGGTCGTGGAGTACCAGCGCGAGGGCTTCGACATGTTCCACGGCATGCTCGAGGCGATCAAGGAGGAGACCCTCGGGTTCCTCTACAACGCCCAGGTCGAGACCGAGCCGATGGCCGAGCCGGTGCCGGAGCTGCCTACCGGGCCGGTGGCCGATTCGGCCGATGAGTCCAAGGTGCCGGCCGGGTTGCGCGCCCGCGGGGTACCGGCCGCGCCCGCCGAGGTGCCGATGGTGTTCACCGGCCCCGACGAGAGCGGTGACGCCGCGGAGTTCGACGAGGGCCAGGCCGACGATGACCTCGAGTCGGCATCGGCGGGCCGACGGTCCAACCGGCGCGCCAAGCGTGCGAAGCCGGCGGCGAAGAAGACCAAGCGCCGCCGCTGATCGGTATGAATAACGGTTCCGGTGGAACCGTTCGGTGCCCGGCTGCGTCCAATTTGTATGGACACCAGCAACGTCGTGGTACGCCCGGCCCCGCCCTTCGAGCATCCTGGGCGGTGGGCAGGTCGCTGTGATTGCGCAGAGGAGGCCACGCACGCGCGCATCGACTCGCCGCCGGTTCGAGCGCTGCACGTGGTGCCGTCGCCGCCGCCTGCCCCCGATGCTGCTGCCATCGCTGCGCGGGAGTTTGCGATAGCCGCGATGACCGTCGTGCTGGAGGTCATCGATCGCCGCCGCCCGGTGTCGGCGATGGCGCCCTTCGTCGCTGACACGGTTGCCGATCACGTCCTCAGCCGCGGTCGTGCCCACCACGGTGCGCGGATCGGGCCTGGCAATCGGGTCGGGCTGCGTCTGCGGCGCGTGCACATCCAGATCGCCGACGCCGGCGCGGCCGAGTTCTTCGGCAGCTACACGTGCGGCGAGCGGGTCCGTGCCTTCGCGGGTCGGATGACGATGGTCACGAAGCCGCCGAAACGGGCGCGCTCGCCGCACTGGCAGATCTGCGGGCTGATGCTCGACTGAGACAGTTAGGATCGCAGCATCATGGTGAACAGGCTGACCCCGCGCGAAGCGATGTACTACTTCCTCGACGAGGGGCGCGCCACCGTGCACCTCGGGTCGTTGATCATCGTCGACCCGAGCGCAGCCGTTCCCGGCGGCGGGCTGGACTATGCGACGTTGGTCGCGTTGGCGGAGAGTCGGATCCAGTTCGTGCCGCGATACCGACAGGTCGTGAAGCCGGTGTTGCTCGGACTGGCCCGGCCGGTGTGGGTCGACGACGCCGACTTCGACATCAACTTCCATATTCGCCGCGCGGGTCTACCGCAGCCCGGTGGTGCCGAACAACTGCAGGACCTCGTCGGGCGCGTGCTGTCGCGCCCGCTGGACCCGAACCGTCCGCTCTGGGAGATGTACCTGATCGAGGGCCTCGACGACGGCGCGATGGCACTGCTCACGAAGACCCACCACTGTATGGTCGGCCCGTCGTCGCCCGAGCTCACCCAGGTCCTGCTCGACGACGAGCCGTCGTTCGGCGACACCGTCGAGGACATCTGGATGCCCCGCTCGTCGCCTAGTGCGATCCAACTGGCCTTCGACGCAATCACCGAGGGGCTCGCCCGACCGGGGGAGATGGCGGAGAACCTGGTCGGGGGCAACGGCCCGATCTCGTCGCTGCGCTCCTTCGCGAAGGGCACGGTCACCCAGGTGACCGAACTGATCTCGCAGTTCGCCAACTCGGCACCGCACAGCCCGCTCAACCAGTCGACCTCGTCGACGCGGACCTTCGCCGTCGCGTCGATCTCCGCCACGGAAGTCGCCCGCGTGGCCGAGCACCACGGGTGCGAGCGCGGCGACGTCGAACTCGCGATCATCACCGGCGTGCTGCGGCGCTGGATGATGTCGTTCACCGACACCCTCGGCGCCGGTGACACGGTGCGAGTGGTGTTGCCGCTGGGGATCCGGGGGACCGGGGACGAGGCATTCGAGGATGCGCGGCAGCTCGATCCATCGGACTGGTTCGGGGAAGACGGTCCCGGGTTCGTCACCGATCTGCCGGTGGGCGAGTCGAATCCGTCGGTGGTGCTCGCCCAGGTGGCCGGCTTGGCGGCGCGTAACGCGCACTCCGCCTCCCGGCAGTCCGGTCCGCTGCTGCCGTTGCTGCCCGACTTGGGCGTCGTCCCGTTCGGAGATGTGGCGGCCCGGTTCTTCACCAGCTGGAACCGGCACACCTACAACGTGCCCATCGCAGCCGCGCCGACACCGGTCAGTCAACGATGGCTGCACGGTGTCCCGGTACGCGGGTTGTTCCTGGTGCCGGTGCTCCTCGAGAACCGGGCACTGGCGATCACCGTGATGACCTACACCGACCGCGTCGAGTTCGCGTTCCTCGGCGATCGGGGCGTGCTCGTCGATCTACCAGCGCTGGTGGACTTCACCCACGACGCTTTCGACGACCTGCATCCCGAGCCCGGCGTCGATGGAGGTCGGTGACCATGCGCGTCTACATCCCGGCAACGCTGGCCATGCTGCAGTCGCTGAACGAGACGGGTGAACTCGCCGCCGTGGGTGGTACGGCTTTCGCGGTGACTCCCGCGTTGCGCGAGTCATACACCTCCGGCGACGACGAGGAGCTGTCCGAGGCGGCGATGCGTGAAGCAGCCCGCGCCAGCCTTCGGCTGCTGGGGGCAGACGGGGCCGAGCCCGATGCGATGCCGCCGCGGCGGGTAGTCGTCGCCGCCGACGTCGACGACTCGAAGCTGCGCCCCGATCTCGATGCCGCCGTCGTCAAGATCCCCGGGCCGGTGCCGCGATCGGCGATTGCGGCCGCCCACGTCGACGGCGCCGACGCCGAGTCGGCGGTGCTCGCGGCGATCGATGCAGTAGACGCCGCCGACCTGGGTGATCTCGACGCGGAGATGGCGATCGGCGACGTCGAGGACTTCGACTTGGGCTGGTACGCGACGCAGGAACTGCCATTCCTGCTCGAGTTGCTGTAGCCCAGCAGCCGTTTCCAACACGGCACGCAGCTTTCCAACAAGGTTAGGTGTTGGAAAGCAGCGTTCGGTGTTGGATCTGCGTCGTTGGATCTACGTCGAGGCAATCACTGTGGATTGATGCGGTAGTTCCGTGCCACCATCTCCAGCCATTGGGTTTGCGAGGGAATGCGATCACCGCGGCCGACAATCGTCGTGAAGTGCGGGACGCCTGGGACGATCCTCGTCGCGTCGTGCGCGCCCACGGAGTTGTGCGCACATTGCCCGGACACGGTTCGGGCAACCTTATTCGGATAGGGCGGAAGGATCTCTCCGGCGACGAATCCGCCATTCCCCGAGCACGTCAGGCTCCCGCCGACGACCGCTCCGGCCACTTGGTTGGCCGTAGCGCGATTGCGCAGGAAGTCGAGGTTGCCGCCGACGGAGATCTGCGAGACGCACGTCGAGAAGTTTCCGAGCGTCGGATAGTTGGTGCTCGAAACGTCCCACGGCGCGTCGGGCTCGCTGTCGGTGATCGTCAGGTCGCCGCGGATGGTTGAGGAGCAGACGCCGTTCGCGGTGCCCAGCCCGAAGAAGGCTGCCGTGTTCGGGTTGCTGGACGTGTGGGTGACCATGACGTCACCGAGGACGGTGCTTGTGATCAGTCCGAACGTAGTCGCGCGCACGGATTCCACGTTGCCGGTGACCAACGAATGCTGGATGAGGCACCAGTGGTTCGACGAGACCGTGACGTTGCGGAAAACGCCTTGGACGATCTGGTCGGAACAGGTGATGTCGCGGTCCTTCGGTTGCGCGTGGGCCAGGGCGCCGGCGTCGAGTATGAGGATGGCCGCGACGACGGCGCCCGTCAGCAAGCGACGGACGGCACGTGATCTGCGGATCACTCCGGTCATTGTTTGACGGCCTGCGGAGGCGTCCACTCGCCGTCGAGGGCCGCCTCGTTCGGCCAGTACAACCGCAGGATCATCTGGAACGAGCCTTCGGGCGCGGGGAGCCAATTGGCCTCCCTGTCCGGTCCCGGAGATTGGTTCTGAACGTCGATGGTGACACCGCCGTCGGCATCCTTGATCAGTCCGGGCAGCATCGGCGAGTTAATCAGGTAGCGGTCGATCGGATTGTCCACGAGGAGACTCTCGGGCATCTTGTACATCGTGATCGACCAGAACGCGTTCACCGGGGGAAGCTGTCCGGGCGCGAAGCGCAATGCGTATGCGTTGGCGCCCGACAGCGGGGCGTTCGCCGAGTCGGTGGCGATCACCGGATACATCGCCTCCTTCGCGACGTTGCCGTAGATGCCGAGCACCGCAGCGGCCATCCGATACAGGTAGTTGTCACCCAGTTCTTTCGGGGAGCCGAACAGATCCGCGGAGGTCACCTGGCCGGTATTGATCTTCTCCTGCTGGAAGGTGGCGAGCTCGGCCAGGGCGTCGGCCATCCCGTCGCGAACCGCCTGGACGTCCTCGGCGTTCATCGTGTCGGGATCGAAACCGCCGTCTGGTCCGATGCCGATGGAGGCGAATCGCTCGCGCAGGGCCTTCTCGTCGGGCATCACCGGTGCGTACTTCAAGATGAAGCCGAGGATCTCGAAGAACTTCGGGGAAGTTCGCTGCTCCTCCGGGGTCAGCGGTGCGATGAAGTCCACTGCGGGGGCGGTCGTCGCGGGCTCGCCGAGATAGGCGGACAGCGGTTCGACCGTGTACCCCTCCTGGATCTTCTTGACGTTGTCGAGGTCGGATGGATCAAACAGCTGGGTGCGGTAGAGCAGGAACGAGAAGTCCGTTTCGGATCGGATCACCTTGTCGATGCCCTCGGGCTTCTCGCCCTTCCAGCCCGGTCCGGCCAACAAGAACTTGCCGGCGTTGTTGCCGGTCGTGCGGCTGCCCACGTAGTCGTAGTCGTAGGTGTAGGCGTCGATGAACTGCACCGAGTAGTACCGGTTCGCATCGATCTCCGGCACCGTCAACACGAGGGGCTCGGCGCGCAGATCGGCACCCACGAACGAGTACGGCGTGTCGGAGTTGGGGGTCTGAACGGTGGTGTCGGCCGGGGTGAAGACCCGGGCGATGCTGTGCAGCGTGTTCCAGCTTCCCTTGTACTGCGGGTTCGCGTCGTCGACGAAGAACGAGTGCTGGATGCGGTAGTTGTCGACCAGCGGGAATCCATAGACATAGGCGTCTTTGGCGATCGCGCGGATGTTCATCAGTTCCTCCTCGTGGAATTGCACTTCCATAGTGCGCGATCCGACAGCGCGCTGTTGGATCTCACTGTTTGATGGCCTGCGGAGTCTTCCACTCACCGTCGAGGGCCGCTTCCTTGGGCCAGTACAGCCGCAGGATCAACTGGTACGAACCCTCGGGCGCGGGTAGCCAGTTGGCCTCCTTGTCCGCTCCGGGGGAGTCCTTCTGGAGGTAGATCGTGACGCTGCCGTCAGCATCCTTGAGGAGGCTGGGCAGCATCGGCGAGTTGATCAGGTAGCGGTTGATCGGATTGGCCACCAGGAGGCTCTGGGGCATGCGGTACATGGTGATCGACCAGAACGAGTGGACCGGCGGGAGCTCGCCGGGGCCGAAGCGCAGCGTGTACGAGTTGGCGCCCGTCAGTGGGGCCTTCGCCGAATCGTTGGCGACCACCGGGTAGATGGCCTCCTTGGCGACGTTGCCGTAGATGCCGAGCACCGAACCGGCCATCCGGTACAGGTAGTTGTCACCCAGTTCGGCGTGGGTGCCGAATAGGTCGGCTGAGGTGACCTTCCCCGTGTTGAGCTGTTCCTTCCGGAAGGTGGCCAATTCGGCCAGCGCGTCGGCCATGCCGTCTTTGACGGCCTGTAGCTCCTCGGGACTCATCGTGTCGGGGTTGAATCCACCGTCGGGGCCGATGCCGATGGAGGCGAATCGCTCGCGCAGGGCCTTCTCGTCGGGGAACACCGGCGCGTACTTGAGGACGAAGCCGAGGATCTCGAAGAACTTCGGTGAGGTCCGCTGCTCCTCGACGGTCAGCGGTTCGATGAAGTCAACTGCTGGGGCCGTTGGCGCCGGCTTGCCGGTGAACGCGGATAACGGCTGCGCCTTGTAGCCCTCCTGGATCTTCTTGACGTTGTCCAGGTCGGCTGGATCGAACAATTGGGTTCGGTAGATGATCAACGAGAAATCGGTGTCCGACCGGATCACCTCGTCGATGCCGGCGGGCTTCTCGCCCTTCCAGCTCGGACCGGCCAGCAGGTATTTGCCTCCGTTGTTGCCGGTGGTGCGGCTGCCGACATAGTGGTAGTCGTAGGTGTAGGCGTCGATGAATTGCAGCGAGTAGTACCGGTCCGCGTCGATCTTGGGAACCGTCAGCACGAGCGGCTCGGCGCGCAGATCGGCACCGATGAACGAGTACGGCGTGTCGGAGTTGGGGGTCTGAATGGTGGTGTCGGCCGGAGTGAAGACGCGGGCGATGCTGTGCAGCGTGTTCCAATTGCCTTTGTACTGCGGGTTCGCTTTGTCGACGAAGTACGAGTGCTGGATGCGATAGTTGTCGACCATGGGAAATCCGTAGACGTAGGCCTGTTTGGCGATCTCGCGGACTTGCTGGGGTGTTGGCGCCTCGGCGGTCTTCGTCGGCTCACCATCGCTCCCGCCGCAGCCGGCTATGGCGAGGGCCACGGCAGTGAGAGTGGCGAGAATCCCGACAGGCTTCATCTAGTCCTCCTTGTAAGTGGTGGATACAACTCTGCAGGACGAGCGCAGGAGCGTCTTGACTCTGCTGGACAGAGTTTTTACTTTGGAGGACGTGCTGCTGATCCGGGGTTCGAGCCTGAGTGGATTCGACACGCTCGTCACCGACCTCGGCGGCGATGCCGTGGCCCTACTCGCGGCGGCCGGCGTCGACCCCGACGATGTCGGGGACCACGAACGGTTCATCGTCTGTAGGAATGCCGTGTTGGCCGTGGAGACTGCGGCTGCGGTACTCGGTGTGGCGGACTTCGGGCGCCGACTCGCCGATCTGCAGAACATCGACGTCCTCGGACCGGTGGGCGTCGCGGCCCGCACCGCCGGCACCGTCGGTGAGGCCCTGGGGATTTTCGATACCTACATGGACACCTACAGTGCCGCGATTCTCGCCCAGGTAGGACCGGGCCCGGAGGAGGGTCTGGCGCGATTCGAGTACAGCTTCCTGATGGATCCCGCGCCACCGCAGGCCCAATCAGTCGAGCTCGCACTCGGTCTCACCCTTCGCGTCTTCCGGGCGCTCCTCGGGACTGCCTATCGACCCGTGGCGGTGCACCTACCGCATTCGGCGCTGGACTCGTCGTCGTCGTATCGGCACTACTTCGGCTGCACGCCCCGATTCAACGAGCCGGTCGGCGGGTTTACCGTCCGGGCCACCGACCTGGCGCGGCCGTTGGGGCGCGACCCGCTGGTCCACCAGGTCGCCATGAACTATCTCATCGATGTCATGCGCCACCGGGAACGCGCGATTCCGGGCTCGGTCCGCAGCATCGTGCGGCAGCTACTCCCGACCCGCAGGCTCAACATCGATCTGGTCGCCAGCCAGTTCAACATGCATCCGAAGGCCTTGCAGCGGCGCCTCGTCGCCGAGGGGACGAGCTTCGCGGAGTTGGTGGACGAGACCCGGCGCGACGTCGCCGAGCGGTTGCTCGCCGGGTCGGACTTGTCGGTCGCGCAGGTGGCCCGCCAGCTCGGCTATACCGAGCAGAGCACGCTGACGCGCGCCTGCAGGCGCTGGTTCGACGCGAGCCCGACAGAGTTCCGCGCGCGAGGATGACCGTCAGACGTCGAGCGAGCAGTCCCCGGCCGCGGCGCTGACACAGGTCTGAACGCGTTCACCGGCAATGTGTTCCACACCGTTGCGCAAGTCGCGGACCACGCCGGATTCAACCGGGACGACGCAGCTCTGGCATATCCCCATGCGGCACCCGAAGGGCATGAGCACGCCCGACGCCTCACCGGCCTCGAGGAGTGTCGTCGCACCGTCGACAGTGGCTTTCTTCCCGCTGCGCGCGAAGGTGACTGTCCCGCCCTGTGCTCCGACGGCACCGCGCTCGAGGGCGAATCGCTCGAGGTGGAGGTGCTGCTCCATGCCTGCTTGCGCAAACATCCCCGTGACGAGGTCGAGGAAGCCGCCGGGTCCGCAGGCCCAGGTCTCGCGATGGGCCCAATCGTCACACAGCCCGGCGATCCGGTCAGGTGTGAGCCGGCCGCCGTCGCGGGTCTCGTGGATATGGACGTCGACGGTTCCTCGCTGGGCGTAACCGGCGAGTTCCTCGCCGAACAGCAGGTCGTCGGGCCCGGGAACAGAGTGGATCACGACGATGTCGGAGTGTTGCCCGCGGTGGGAGATGGTCCGAAGCATCGACATGATCGGCGTGATGCCGCTACCGGCGGTGAGGAACAGGAGTTTGGGCGGCAGCGGGTCGGGTAGGACGAACTCGCCGGCGGGTGCAGCGAGGCGGACGATGGTGCCGGGCTCGATGCCGGTCACCAGGTGTGAGGAGAGGAAGCCCTCCGGCATTGCCTTGACCGTGATGGAGACGGTCTGGTCGCGCTCGGCAACCTCGGGGGCCGAGGTGAGGGAGTAGGAGCGCCAGATCCATCGGCCGCCCACGGCGACGCCGATACCGAGGTATTGCCCGGGCTGGTAGTCGAAGGAGAAGCCCCAACCCGGCTTGATCTCGATGGTGGCCGTATCGGCGGTCTCCCGTCGGACGGAGACGACGCGGCCGCGCAACTCGCGCGCCGACCACAGGGGGTTTGCCAGATGCAGGTAGTCGTCGGGCAGCAGGGGGGTGGTGATCCGTGCGACGGCGGCGCGCACCAATTGCGCGCCGCGGTGCCGCGCGGCGACGTCGCGCACCGGTGCTTCGAAGCGTTCCCGCCAATTCACGTGCGACACCCCTTCGGTGAATCCGCTACCCGCGGATTGCTGGACAACCTCCGATAGCGTAACCTACGCTGACGTAAGTTACGAAACCGTAGGTTAGGACGAAATGGCGATCTCCGACATCCCCGAGTATGCCCATCTCAGCGACGCCGATGTCGCGGCACTGGGTGCGGAACTCGATCAGATCCGCGCCGATATCGAGACCGATCGCGGTGAGCGCGACGCCCGCTACATCCGCAACACGATCCGGCTGCAACGCGGACTG
Source organism: uncultured Gordonia sp. (assembly GCA_964630585.1). Lineage (GTDB taxonomy): Bacteria > Actinomycetota > Actinomycetes > Mycobacteriales > Mycobacteriaceae > Gordonia. The sequence goes on along the minus strand of CAZVVS010000160.1, from coordinate 756 downwards.
GACATCGCCGGCCGCGCCATGATCGCTGCCGGTTCCACCGGAGGGGGCCGCCGCCGTGGTGCCTGGTGGGCCGGTACCGCGTCGCTGGGCGTCGCCAAGATCATCGAGAACATGGAACTGGGCCACAACGTCATGCACGGCCAGTGGGATTGGATGAACGATCCCGAGGTGCATTCGACCACTTGGGAATGGGACAACACCGGGCCGTCGGCGCATTGGAAGCACACTCACAACTACATCCACCACAAGTACACCAACGTGCTGGGCATGGACGACGACGTCGGGTACGGCCTGCTGCGCGTCACCCGCGACCAGCGGTGGCGGCCGTTCTACTTGGGCAATCTCGTCTACAACACGCTGCTCGCGGTCTTCTTCGAGTACGGCGTCGCCGCCCAGCACCTCGAACTGGGCCGCAAACGCAAGTCGCCGGAGGACAAGGCTGCACTCAAGGCCGATCTTGCCGACGTTGGCGCCAAGATCGGCCGGCAGGTTGGCAAGGACTACGTGTTGTTCCCGGCCGCCGTTGGCGTGATCGGACGGTCACCGGCCGCCGCGCGCGCGACCATGGGCGCGAACTTCGTGGCCAACATCATCCGCAACCTGTGGACCAACGCGGTCATCTTCTGCGGGCACTTCCCCGACGGTGCCGAGAAGTTCACCCGCAAGGACATGGATGGTGAGTCCCAGGGGCAGTGGTACCTGCGCCAGATGCTGGGCAGCGCGAATTTCCACGCCGGCCCGGTGCTCGGGGTCATG
>CAZVVS010000159.1:0-10601 GCA_964630585.1 uncultured Gordonia sp. | reverse complement strand
GACTACCAGAACGTGAAGCCCGACTACGTCAAGGCGTGGTGGAACGTCGTCAACTGGGCCGACGCCGCCGAGCGCTTCGACCGTGCTGTGACGCAGGGCAAGGGACTGGTCGTCCCGGCCTGATCGGACTCCACAGACCATCGACGTCGCCCGGTGCGACAGCCCTACGGGGTTGTCGTGCCGGGCGATTTCACATGGCCCCCTTGATGAGGAACGACCCGGCGATCGCCGCGGCCAGCACGACGGCCATTATTGCCACGGCCAGGTAGTCGATCCGGCCCGGGCGCGCCACCTCGGCGGTGAGCCGGCCGGTCCCACCGCGCGCGGTGATCGCCTCACCCATCTCCGCGGAGCGCCGCAGCGCCGACGACAGTGCCGCCACCACCATGTCGACGATGGTCAGCTGCGACGACGGGTGGCCCGCCTTCGCCGGTGCGCGGGGGCGCAGGCGATGCACGGCCCGCAGGATCATCAGCTCGTCGATCATCAGCGGCAACGAGCGCAGGCACAGGGCGATGACGACCGCCCACTCGTCGACGGGGAGCCGGAACCACCGCAGCGGCCTCATCAGGGTCGCGATCGCCGGGGCGAGTTGGCTGGCCCGCGTCGTCCAGACCACGAGGACCGACACCGCGATCACCAGCAGGCCCAATAGAACGCTGCGCGCGGTCACCAATCCGCCGGCCGGACCGGCGACCAGCGTCGACAATGCGACGCTCGCGGCGGCCAGCGCCCAGAACCACCAGGGCGGTCGTGGCACCGCCCCCAGCGGTATTCCGGCGAGCAACGCGACGACCAGCACGACTGCCGCGACCACGCCAAGGGCAGGCCACGACGGCAGGACCCACATGAGGACGCCGATCAGTCCGATCGCGATCAGCTTGGTCCCCGCCCACAGGCGGTGGATCACCGAATCGCCGGGGATTTCGCGCAGCGGCAGTCCCTTCACGATTGGCCCTCCGTTCCCAAGCGCGCCGGGTCGAGGGCGCCCGCGTCCACCAGCACCCCGTCGACGAGCTCCACCTGGCGGTCGCAGACGGCGGCGATCTCGTCGAGGTCGTGGGAGATGACGATGAGCGTGAGGCCCGCCGCGCGCAGCCGTCCGAACAGGGCGACGACGTCGGCGCGGGCCTGCGGGTCCAGCCCGGCCAGCGGCTCGTCGGCGACGATGATCTCCGGGTGTCCGGCCAGTGCCCCGGCCAGGACGCCGCGGCGCATCTGCCCGCCGGACAGGGCGTCGGTGCTGCGTGCGGCGAACTCGCGAGGCAGCCCGACCTCGTCGAGCAGGTGCGCGACTTCGAGGGTGCCGACGCCGAGCCCGCCGGCGGCTTGGATGTCTTCGCCCAGCGTCGGCCGCTGCAGCTGCAGCCGGGCGTGCTGGAAGGTCAGCTTCACCGCGCCGACCTGTTTGCTGATGGGCGAACCGGCGTAGAGCGCCGTCCCCGACGTGGGCGCGGTGAGCCCGGCGAGGATCCAGGCGAGCGTCGACTTCCCCGAGCCGTTGCCGCCGACGATCAGCACTCCCTCGCCGCGGTCGACGTGCAGCGTCACGTCGCGCAGCGCGGTGACCTCCCACGGCGACCCGGCCATGTACTTGTGTCCGATCCCGGTGAGCTGTACCAGCGGGGCCCCGCCCGCTGGTGGTCGAGTGCCGCGACGAACGAGCGGAGTATCAAGACCCGGTGATCGAGTGCCGGGCGAGGCGCTAGCCGTGCCCGGTGTATCGAGATCCACGCGATCAGGCTCCTCGGCCCCGCCGAACCACACCGGGGGCCGCGGATCGACGCGCCCGTCGCGCAGGTGGATCACGCGGTCCGCAGCCGCCGCCTCGTCGGCTCGGTGGGTGATGAGGACGACGGCGAGACCGCGGCGGGCGGGCAACGCGGTCAGCACCTCCAGCAGATCGGACCGTCCGTCCGGGTCGACCATCGAGGTCACCTCGTCGGCGATCAGGAGCGCAGGATCGCGGGCCAGCGCAGCGGCGAGCGCGAGGCGCTGCTGCTGCCCGCCGGACAGGTCCGCGGTGTCGCGGTCGGCCAGACCGCTCAAGCCGACCTCGGCGAGCAGCGCGTCGACATCCACGTCGACACCGTCGGGCAGACCCCACACGACGTCGTCGGCGACGCGGGCGCCGAGCATCTGCGTTTCCGGTCGCTGCAGCACCATCGCGGTGCCGCCGGGGCGGCCGAGTCCCGGATCGCCGGGCCGGAGCACGTGCCCGGTGGTGGGCGCGCGCCCGGCGAGGATCTTCGCGACCGTCGATTTGCCCGATCCGTTGGCCCCGACGATCGCGACCAGTTCACCGGGGTCGATGCGCAGCGACACGTCGTTGAGCGCGGGCGCCAAGGGGCGCCGCAAGTCGGCACTGGGATAAATGAAGCCGACACCGTCGAACTCGACGGGCAGCGGGCCAGGCGCGGTGACATCGCCGGTCTCGAGCGCTCGCCTCGGCTCGTCGAGGGTGTCAACGCTGGGGATGGCGCGGACCCGCTCGATGACCCCGCCGACGAGCCACCAGGCGACATAGAGCGAGATCAGGGTGCCGACAGCGCCGGAGACCCACATCCACACCCACCAGTAGTCGACGATGGCGTTGGTCATCGCGCGCAGGCCGTCGGCGGTCTGCGTGAAGGCCTCCGTGCCGCCGGGCAGCTGCGCGGCGACTTGGTCGAGGGCCTTGGCGAAGCCGTCGATGGTGTTCTTCATCGATTCCAGCAGCAGGCGTCGCAGCGGGACGAGGACCAGGAACACGAGCACCGACAGGCCGCCCATGATCGGTGCGACGATCAGGGACGCGATCGTGAACGACGCGAGTCCCCGGTGGCGGCGCTTCATCTCCCCGACGAGTCCGCCGACCACACCGGCGGCTACCACCGAGACGGCCGCAGACAGGCCGGCCAGCGCAAACGCCACACCGGCCGCGGCGACGACGACCGCGACCAGTGCGCGCGGGCGGGTCCGTTGGCCGACCAGTGCCAGCGGAACCGGGGCGAGCAGCGCGACCGACGTCAGGATCGGCAGAACCTGCGCGACGACGACGGTCGCGACGGTGAGGCCGCCGAGCACGGCGGCCAGCGCCACCTCGTGGGGGCGCAACGGGCCGTGCACGGCCTCGTGGGCTGGCGAATCAGACATCGAGTCCAGTGTGCCTGAGCCACTGTGAGAGCCACCTGAGGCTGACGGGGCATTCCCCCCGCGTTCGTATTCCTCCTTAAACTGCGGACCGGTCGGCGCGCCAGGTGACGTTCAGCGGGATAGGGCCGTCGGGCAACCAGGGTTGGGCCGCGACGCAGTCGGCGACGTTCCAGGTGCCGCGCTCCACGACGCCGAGATTGCCGTCGAACACGAACCACTCCTGGGTCGGCTTGTGGAGTGGCTGGGACTCCGCCCACGCCACGACGAACTCGCCGGGCTCGAACCCGCAGCACTCGCGCAGGGTTTCCAGGAAGCGGAGGTTGTGCAGGTGTCCGTCGCCGAAGTTCCAACCCAGAAGCAGGTTGGCGCCGGTCTCGCCCTCCCAGACTTCGCGGTAGTCCAGGTCGTCCCCGAGGTAGTCGCGCAGTGCCGACATGAGGCCGCGGCCCTGGGTGTGCAACGACCGCCAGCCGACGAACATCTCGACCATGATCTTGATGTACTCCTCGGGCGCGCCGGAGGCGCGGATCTGCTCAGAGTGCAAACCGACGCTGCTCGGCAATCCGGCGCGCTTCAGCTTCTCCTCGGCACCGGGTGTGAAGGTCCACAGCGCCGTCGCCCAGTTGCCCGCGTATTGGCGCAGCGAGGGCAGGAAGGAGATCAGATCGGGCCGGAAATTGCCGATGGCCGGGAAGATCAACAGGGCGACCAAGAACACCGGCAGCATCCACGGCTGGCTGAAGTCGAAGATCCCGAAACCGTCTTCATTGGGGTGACCGGCGAAGAGCGCCACCGAGATGAAGCCGAAGAGGATGTTCCACTCCAGGGGCACCGCGAGCGGGAACGTCGAGGTGATGAAGATGTGGAACGCCACGATGATCACGATGGACACGATGGTCACCGTCCAGTTCGTGCTGAGCAGCAGGATCACGGGGATCACGAACTCCAGGATCGTGCCCATCACGTGTGCCATGAACCACGCCAGTCGTGACGGCTTCAGGTCGTTGGGATAGGACCGGTAGTTGGAGAGCTTCATCGCCCGCGGTGTCCACGGGGTGTTGGAGACCATCGGTGGGATCACGCTCTCGAAGTGCTTGCCGATCTTCGAGAACGCCGCCCCGCACCAGACGACGACGATGAGCAGCTTGCCGGCGATGATCATGTCGGTCGGGTCGAGGATGAGGAAGAAGACCATCGCGGGCAGGTACTGCTCGCCGCGTCCGCAGAGGAACGCGACCTTGTCGCGCAGGCCGAGGATGATCAGCAGGATGATCGGCGCGATCATCAAGTAGTGGTTCACGACGCCGCCGTTGCCGACCGGGTGCGGGTAGTCCTTCACACCCGGCATCGCAATGGCGACGGCGAGGCTCGCCAAGTAGAGGACGTAGATCACCGCGTCGAAGACCGACCGACGAGTTCCGCCGGTGAACGGCACCTTGTCCGGCCACGGGGCCATGCGTAGCAGACCGGGACGCATGAAGTAGCGCGCGCCGCCGTAGAAGGGTTTGAAGTGCCCGGTCAGCGGTCCCCATGCGCCGCCCAGGCCGATCATCTCCAGCAGCGCGACCCACAGGATCAGCTTCTGGTAGATGATCGGCTCGTTCCACCAGCTGCTGACATGGAGGAATCCGCCGACACCCGGAGACGTGGACGTCACGATCAGGAGCCCGAGGAGCGACGACAGGAAGAGGAACTTGGCGATGTAGATCATGTGCAGCATGTACGGGCTGCCGTACCCGTTCGCAGCCCAGAACTTGGTGAGGATCTCCATGCGCTCCCGCATCGGGAGGCGTGCGTATTCCTCGGGATCTACGTCGGGGAAGACGGGTTGGGTGAACGGCATGTCGACACCTGTCCTTTCAGTTGGTGAAGCGAGCGCGCAGGCTGGGCTTGTCGAGCTTTCCGACGGGGTTCTTGGGGATCGAGTCGACGATCTCGATCTCCGGCACCTTGATGCGGGCGAGCTCGGTGCGGCAGTGCTCGAGCAGTGCGTCGGCGTCGAGGTCGGCATCGGGGTAGCCGGCGATGAAGGCGACCGGCACTTCGCCGTAAACGGCGTCGGGTCGGCCGACGACCGCGACCTCCATCACGCCGGGGAAGGCGGAGATGGCGTTCTCGATCTCCTTGGGGTACAGGTTCTCCCCGCCGCGGATGATCATGTCCTTGATCCGGTCGACGATCCGTAGGTAGCCGTCCTCGTCGAAGATTCCGACGTCGCCGGTGTGCAACCACCCGTCGCGCAGCGTCTCCGCCGTCGCCTCCGGCCGGTTGAGGTACCCGCGCATCACGATCGGACCGGAGATCACGACCTCGCCCCGCTCGCCGCGCTCGAGGATCTCCCCGGTGGGTGACATGACCTCCACTCGCACGCGCGGCAGCGCCGGACCGACGGTGCCCGCCTTGATCTCGCCCTCGTAGGGGTTCGACGTCGCGGCGCACGTGCACTCGGTCAGACCGTAGCCCTCCCCGATACGGAACCCGAAACGCTCCTGCGTCGCCTCGAGCAACTCCTTCGACGCCGGTGCGGCACCGCAGATGCCGAGCCGGACCGACGAAAAGTCGACGCCCTCGCGGGCTGTGGCCAGCAGCATCGAGTAGATCGTCGGCACCGCCGAGAAGTAGGTCGGGCGCAGGTTCGCCACGGCATCGTAGAAGCCGTCGGGGCTGAACCGGCTCAGCATGCTCATCTGGGCTCCCACGCGCAGCGGCGACAAGAAGCTCACACAAATGGCGTTGACGTGGAACAGCGGCAGGAAGAGCAGACAGTGGTCCGAGGAGTCCATCGCCATCGACTCGACCATGATCGCGGTCATCGCATCGAGGTTGGCGTGGTCGAGCATCACGCCCTTTGGCCGTCCCGTCGAACCGCTGGTGTAGACCAGCAGCGCCAGGTCGTCGGGCGTGGCCCGCGGTGGAGTCGGGTCACCGATCGGTTCACTGCGCAGATCGCCGACGGGGAGAACCGTCGCCGACGCGGAGGTCGTGAAACCGGGCTCGGCAAGCACGAGGACCGATCCGGCGTCGGAGATCTGGTAGTCGGCCTCGCTCGCGGTCAGCGCGGGATTCACCGGCGTCGCCGCGGCACCCAACCGCCAGGCCGCCAACATCGCGATGAGCAGTTCGACACGGTTGGGCAGCACCAGCGCGATCACCGAACCGTGCTCGACGCCGAGCTCGGCGAACTGCTCCGCAGCCGCCCGGACCCGGCGATCGAAGTCGTCGTAGGTCAGCGCCACACTCTCGTCGCGGAGACAGGGCCGGGTCGCCCGCGCGGCGATCTCCTCCTCGGAATGCGACCAGGGCAGGTGGCCCAATTGATAGGCAGTCTCCATCAAAACCTCACTCCGTTCCGGTGCCGGTCTTCGGACAGTAAGCCGAAACGTGACGGAGGTCACTGTGCTGGTGTCACAGTGTTCCTGGGGACACCGATGGTCGCCCGTGCGACCCGGATTGAGAGGCGTGATGGACGACGCGGAACCCCGAGTGGCCGGTTCGACCACTCTGCGCAACCAGGCCGCATTCATCGAGCTGGGCTTGGCCCTGCGGCGCGACCGCGACGAATTCGCCGCGCAGATGCACCGCGAGATGCTCGCCGGCATCGACGGCCTGCCACACGACGAGCAGATGCGCGACCTACTCATGGGCAGCGTGCTGGCCAACATCGAGACCGCGGAGCGCGTCTACCTGGGTGAGCTGCCCGTCTCGGCCATCGAGGCACCCGACGACGCGCTGGTCTACGCGCGGCGATTAGCCCATCTCGACGGCCAGCAGAGCGTGCTGCCACGCGCGTACCGGTGGGGGCAGTTCATGCTCACCGTGTGGGCGACCGACGAGTTCCACCGGATTCTCGACGATCCGCGTGCCGAGAACGAAGCACTTGAGGACCTCAACCGGATCAGCTTCTCCTACGTCGACCAGATCTCCGAGCAGGCACTCACCGAGTACCAGGCCGAGCGCGACCGGTGGCAGACACACCGCAGCACCGTGAAGGCCGAGACGCTCGACCGACTCCTCGACCGCGACGCCACGCTGCACGGGCCCGATCTGGTCGCTGCCGAACGCAAGCTGGGCTATCCGCTGCAGGCTACACACGTCGCTGGGACGGTATGGATCGACGACTCGACCGACTCGCCGAGTCCGGAGGTGGATTCCGCTGATCTGGAACGGCATACCCGTCGGCTCGCCGCGGCGGCCGGCGCCAAGGGTGAGCCGCTGTTCCGGCTCCGGGACTCCACTACGGCGTGGTGGTGGGTGCACTGGCCGGAAACCGCACCACCACCCGCCGACGCGTTCCGCCTCGCACTGGCCGAATCCGACGTCCCGCTCCTGCGACTCGCGCTGGGCGGTCCGGGCCACGGTGTCGAGGGGTTCCGCGAGAGCCACCATGACGCGTTGGCGGCCGAGCGGGTTTCGGTGATCGCCGGGTCGGCCGCTCCGCGCGTCGTCTCGACCACCGAACCCGGGGTCCGCTGCGCCGCCATGCTCGCGGCCGACCTCTCCGACACCAAGCGGTTGGTGCAGTCCGCCCTGCGCAACCTGGCCGCCGATACTCCGACGAACGCCGATCTGCGCGAGACCCTGCGCGTTTACCTCGAGGAGCAAGGCAGCCACAGCGCAGCGGCGCGGCGCTTGCACATCCACAAGAACACCGTCGGCTATCGGTTGGCGAAGGCGTCCGATCTCTCCGGGGGTGCGCTGACCCGCAACCGCGTGGACACCGAACTCGCACTGGTCGCCTGCGAATGGCTAGGTCCCGCGGTGCTGCTGTCTGCCGAGTGATCTCGCGGCGCCGGTCCCCAGGCGACGCCCGCCGACTCAGTTCGAGGTGAGGCTCGCCTCGAGGCCGGGCGGATCCTGCGGCAGGCCCTGCTGCTGGCGCAGGACTTTGATGAGCTCGTTCACGACGGTCACCTTGTCGCTGGACAGGCCGGCCAAGCGAAACGCGGCAAGTTGGATATCGGCGTCGGCCTGCATGCGCAACCGGTCGATCTCGGTGCGGGTGCGCTGCGCGGCGCTGTCCTCGAGGAAGTAGTGCACATCGACGCCGAATGCGGCGGCGATCCCCTCGACGGTCCGAAACGACGGCGACTTGGCCTTGCCCGAGCGGAGCTGGCTCAGGTAGGACTCGCCGAGACGGAACCCACGGGCGGTCGAACGCTGAGCGATGGCCTTGGCGCTGTAGGCACGCCCATTGGGGCCGGGAACCGTGCGGAAGAGCTCCTCGAGTCGACGCGCGAACAACCCGGGCTCAACGTCGGCGCCACGGGTGTCGACGCTGCCGCTCTCCGAAGTTCTCGCCGCCATGAGTTCCCCTGTTCCGAATATGGTGCAACGTTGATCGTGAAGAAACTTCATGATATCTCAGATGAGAACTGTTGTCAGCGTAAACCTGCACGTAGCAAGGCTAAAAGACGAATCAACTAGGCTAAACGTACGGTTTAGCTTAGGACAAAAGGATCGTTTAGGACAGCATGTCGCTCATCGTCGGCAGGGCGCGCACGGCATCGCCGTCCATCCATTCCCGCACTACCTTGGTCGCCCAGACGTCGTCCTCGTTGTACTGCAGGAGACGGGTGCGCTGATCCGGGTCGGGTTGCGCCCCGGTCAATCCGACCGCCGCCGAATACCAGTCCATCGACGCGGCGCCGTTCGCCTCACCGTCGCGCCAGGAGAAGCCGGCGACCGGCGCGACCCGCTTGAGGCCCTTGCCCTTGGGACAGAAGAAATTCGCCGACACCGCGGCGTAGACATCCACCCACTGCGGTGACCGGATGAACTCGTTGACCTCGGCGAGCGACGGGATGCCCGGCATTCCCGCGAACCTCTCGGCCGAGCCGCGCAGCCACCGGTTCTCGGCCTGCTCGGAGTAGCAGTACGCCGCGAAAGTCTTGCCCTGCGCCCGCGCGGCTGCCATCTCCTCGTGCAGCCAACTCCAAAAGGCCGCGAAGGACTGCGCCTCGGTCGTGCTCGGCAACGGTCGCCATGTCGCGAAGGGCCGATAGAGGACCGGACGATCCGGATCGGTCCGGTCGGTCAGCAGCGTGCCCCACAGGTAGGCGCCATCCTCGCCGTAACTCTCCATGTCGACGTCGACCTCGACGTCGGCGCGGGCGATCGGCGTCGCGGCGCTGCGTCGCACCATCACATCGCCGGTCCGGTGGCAGCGGGCGGCGGCGATCGCGTCTTGGAAAGAGCCGTTGGACCACTGCTCGGGCTCGTCGGCAGCGGTCAGTTCGGCAAGCTTGCTGACAGTCGTGATCCCCTCGGCCCGAAGGGTGTCGGCGACCATCCCGTTGACGACGAGGCTCACGTCGTCGCGCGCGAGGAGCTCCGCCTCGCACTGCGCCCACCAACGACAGTCACGGCACTCGCCGATCCGGCTCGGCTGGGTCGGGACGAGTTGGTCCACGATCGCGAGGCGCTCGTAGGTCAGGTGCGCGAACTCCTCGCGCAGAGGTCCGACGTCGAAGACGGCGATGCAGTCGGCGTCCATGCCGATGACTCCCGCCCGCCACCGGTCCGGTGCACGGTCGCCGGCGAGCCCGGCCGCCACCAGCAATTCGGTCAGATGCTGGAGGCGCTGTTGGTCACGACGATTGGGCCGCAGTGCGCGACTCGCGTCGGCCGCGGGCAACCAGGTCCACAGCGGGCTGGTCAAGATAGTGCGGCCCGGATCGCCGTTGCTCCGGGTAGGGGCCGGTCTGGTCACACGGTGGTTCACCACGATCACCGGGAGGTAGCCGGTGCCGTCATGCACCAACAGTTCGGTGTGACCACGCCGCCGATCGAGCTCGTCGTCGGGGAGGGCCGCGTTCCAGATCCAGCGCGCCCCCGCGGTCGCGGCGGCCAGCGTGTCGGCCACCCGCCGTTCACGCGGCCCCTCGTCGACGATCACGAAGGCCGTCGGGCCCTGGTCGCTGTGGATCGATCGCAGCAGGTCGCGCACTCGTTCCCGGTGCAGCGCAGCCGCCTCTTTGCGCCGGGCGACCTCTGGCGTATCAGCGGCGACGACTTCTGCTCCCGGTATCGCCGGCGAGTTGTCCAGAGCCAACCGGTGCGGGCATCCCGAAAGATCGCGCGCGGTCAACAACACCGCCGTCGGCTTTCGGGTCAACGTGCTCACTCTCTGCGCCTCCACCCCCTCCGCGCCGCTCGACGAGGAGGTGCTTCTCAACCTAACCGATGGGTCCGACGCCGGGCGTGATCGACCGGCGACACTCGCCGGGGCAATGCCCTAGGCTGGCCCCATGGGATTGTTCTCGCAGGCCGAGCCGAAGCCGACCCGCAAGGAGCGCCGCGCGGCGAAGAAGGCGGAGAAGGAGGCGGCCAAACGGCGCGCCAAGTATGAAGCGAAGTACGAGGCCAAGGAGCGCCGCGCCGAGCAGCGTGCCGAGAAGCGGGAGGCTGCGCGCACCGTGCGCCGCGGCGAGCGCAAGTCCGCCCGGGCCCACCGCCGCGAACTGCGC
>CAZVVS010000158.1:0-10678 GCA_964630585.1 uncultured Gordonia sp. | reverse complement strand
GGTCGCGATCGTGGACACCACGTCGTGGCAGGTCGTGCACACCTTCGACGAACAGACGGCTGGCACGCGCTACCCGGGCCCGCGATTGCGGTGCCGCACGCGATCCCGACGCCGTCCGGGCAGCGGCGGTGGGCGGCGCGGCCTTCGGACGTTCCAGCGTGACCGGCGTGCCGTCGATCAGAAAGGCCGACGGCCGCATAGCGAAGATCCGCGTCGCACCGCGACGGTCCTCCAGCCGGACGAACAACCCGTCGTAGGACTTCTCGAATCCGACGACTGCGCCGCAGTACCCGCTGGCGGCATCTTCGACGACGAGGCCCCGCTCGGCCGCGACGACCGGGACGACCGGCCCGCGCCGACGAGGTTGCGCGAGTATGTCGCGGCCGTACGGATCCACACTCACGATCGACCAGGGTAGGGCACGCGCAACCGTCAAGCCGCGCACGACGCGCGCCGCGCCCCGGACTCCTGCGGGCATTAGGCTGGGCGGGTCATGACTGCGATTCCGCCCACCCGCCCCGACGCCCGGCCGTCGACCGAGCCCGCCTACGTGCTGACCACCGTCGGCCCGTGGGCGGCGGCCCTGGCCGCGCACCGCTGCGCCGGTGACGACCTGCTGGACGAACTTCGGGCCCTGGACATGCCGGCGACGGTGCTCGACGCGCAGTCCGGAACGACCACCGGGTGGCTCGAGCTCGCCCGAGCGGCGCAGTCGTTCTCGGTGCGCCTGCCAGCACCGGGTGACCCGGCCGGACTACCGCCCGGACCGGCCGGCGCCGAGGCGTTCACCGCTGGCGAGGCGCTCGTCGTGCACACCGGCAACGGCGCGGCGCTGATCGTCCCGCTGCGCGACCCGGACCGGGCACCGGGATGGATGTCGCACCCCATCACGACCGCCGCCGCACCGGACTTGATGAGCCCCGGGCAAGCGCGTGCCGCGCTGCTCGACGCAGTCGGCGAGGCCACCGCCGTCCTGACTGCGCTACCGGGTGCCCGCGACACGACACCGGCATCCCTGCGCGCCGACCTCGCCGCCCACGTCGCCCGGTTCACGCCGGTGCTGCCCCCGGGCGCCGACGCACGCGCCGTCGACGTCGCGGGGCTGGCCGCCCAGGTCCTGGGCACGATCGCCCTCGCCGACGCCCGGTTGGTGGGATTCGGCATCGCGAGCAGCCACGCCGACCGATCCGCCGAACAACTGCGCACCCTCACTGCCGTGGCGCGTGGCGCCCTGGCGGCGGCGGTCAACCGCGTGATCGCCGAATACGCGCACTGAGACTGCCCGGGCAGGACTCAGCCGCAGCAGCCGGAACGGCAACCCGCCCCGTTGTCACCGCAGCCGGGCGCGTCCAGATCACCCCCGCCGTCGGCGTACCGGTCGACCAGATCGGCGACGAGGCCGGTGAAGCGGGGATCGGTCCCCACCGTGTCGGCGCGCGCGTAGCCCAGGCCCAGTTCCGCCGCCAGCTCCGCCAGCTCGTCGTCGAGGTCCCAGACGACCTCGAGGTGGTCGGAGACGAATCCGATGGGCGCGACGATGACCTGCGCGACCCCCTGCTCGGCCAGCGCGCGCAGATGATCGGCGACGTCGGGCTCGAGCCACGGCACCTGCGGCGGCCCCGAGCGCGACTGCCACACCTGGTCGTAGTCGGTGCCCACTTCGGTGCCCGCGACGATCCCGTCGGCCACCAACCGGTCTGCCACCTGCGCCGATGCCTGCGCAACCTGGCGCGAATACAGCCCATCGCCGATCGCCACGTCGGCCCGGGACGGGATGGAGTGGGCGGTGAAGACCAGGCGCGCACCACCGTCGGGATTCGGCAGCGCGGCCACGGCCCGGCGCACCGCGTCGGCCTGTGCGTCGAGGAAGGCCGGTTCGGACCAGAACTGCGGGAGCTTCCGCAGCAGCACCGGATCATCGGCACTGGCGGGCTCCCGCTCGCGCAGCGCGGCAATCGCCGCACCGATGTCCTCGTGGTATTGCTTACAGCCCGAGTAGCCGCCCCATGCCGACGTCGCGAAGACGAGTATCCGCCGGTGACCGTCGCGGTAGCACTGCACGAGCGCATCGGCGGCGTACGGATCCCAGTTCCGGTTGCCGAAATAGACCGGCAGATCCCGCCCGCGCGGCGCCAGACCCGCCCGCAGGGCGGCGATCATGTCGCGGTTGAGCCCGTTGATCGGTGACACCCCGCCGAAGTGGTAGTAGTGCTGCGCCACCTCTTCGAGCCGCTCGCGCGGCACGCCGCGGCCCCGGGTCACGTTCTCCAGAAACGGCATCACCTCGTCGGGCCCCTCCGGCCCCCCGAAGGAGAGGAAGAGCACCGCTGTGAAAGCCCCGTCGTCGGGCTGTGCGGCCATCAGGGCTCAGCTACCCGAGATCATGTCCTCCGGGAACCACGTGTTGTGGCTGGCGCCGCCATCGACGTACACGATCGATCCCGTGGTCCCCGGCAGGAAGTCCGACAGCAGCGCGCAGACGCTGGTCCCGACGACGCCCGGGTCGTCCACGTTCCAGCCGATCGGCGACGCGCCGTTCCAGTACTCGTTGAGCATGGTCAGTTTCTTGGCGTCGTCGGTGGCCGTGCCGGAGATCGCCTTGGCGGCCAGCGTCTTGATCGGTCCGGCGGCCACCAGGTTGGAGCGGATCCGCTTGGCGTAGCCCACCTCGCGGGCCACATAGCGGTTCACTGACTCCAGCGCCGCCTTGGCCACGCCCATCCAGTTGTAGTCCGGCATCGCGGTGCGGGGGTCGAAGTCCATGCCGACGATGGAACCGCCCTCGTTCATCACCGGCAGAGCGGCCCGGGCAAGTGACGCATAGCTCCACGCCGAGATCTCGAACGACCGGGCGACGTCGGGTCCGGGGCCCTCCAGGAACGGCAGGGCGTCGGGGCCCATCAGGGTGCGCGGCGCGAAGGCGATGGAGTGCACCAGGCCGTCGATGCCCTGCGGCGCCAACTCGCGCACCTTGTCGGCAAGCTGCCCGAGCGACTCCTCGTCGGTCACGTCGAGCGGGATGGCCGGCGGCACCTCCTGCGGCAGCCGCTTGGCGATGCGGTCGATGAGCCGCAGGCGCTCCGGGATACCGGTGATGATCACCGTCGCGCCCTGCTCCTGGGCCACCTTGGCGGTGGAAAAGGCGATGGAGGCGTCGGTGATGATGCCGGTGACGAGGATGGTCTTGCCGTCGAGGATGCCCATGTCTGACTCCTGGGATGTCGGGGGTGGCTGGAAGGGGGTGCGTCGCCGGGGGGGCTGTTGGGCCGCGGGCCTAGTGGCCCATGCCCAGGCCACCGTCGACGTTGATCACGTTGCCGGTGACGTAGGACGAGTCGTCGGAGGCCAGGAAGGACACCACGGCGGCGACGTCCTCGGGCTGACCCATGCGCTTGGCCGGGATGGCCTGGTCGACGGCGGTCTTGGTGTATTCCTCGGGCAGCGCGCGCGTCATCTCGGTGTCGATCAACCCGGGGGCGACGACGTTGGCGGTGATGTTGCGGCTACCGAGCTCGCGGGTCACCGACCGGGCCAAACCGATGACGCCGGCCTTGCTCGACGCGTAGTTCGCCTGTCCCGGCGTGCCCATGAGGCCTACGACCGAGCCGAGGTAGATGAAGCGCCCCCACCGGTTCTTGAGCATGTCGCGGGTCGCCGCCTTGGTCACGCGGAAGGCACCCGTCAGGTTCGCGTTGATGACGCGCTCGAATTGGTCGACGTCCATCCGCATGAGCAACGTGTCCTCGGTGATCCCGGCATTGGCGACGACGACCTCGACCGGCCCCTGGTGGGCGGCGACCTCGGCGACCGCGCGGTTCACCGACTCGGTGTCGGTCACGTCGCACTGCACGCCGAACAGGCCCTCGGGGACGCCGGACCCGCGATGGGTGACGGCGACCTTGTGACCATCAGCGGCCAAGCGCTGGGCGATCGCCAGACCGATGCCGCGATTGCCGCCGGTGACAAGAACAGAGCGGGAGGTAGTCATGGGTAATGAACCTATCGTGTCACGGGTCGTAAGTGGAAAAGTGGGTCGAATCGGGTGTTGCGTCCGGTCAGGGCAGGCGCTGGTTGAGCAGAAGGGCCCCCGCAGCGCTCAGCAGGGCCAGAATCGTGCCCGCCAGTACCCACGGGTGGGAGTCGTCGCCGCGCGTCGTCTCGTACCCGATCTGCTCCTGCAGCGAGCTGTACACCGCGTTGAGCTCCTCAAGGCTCGAGGCGGTGAAGAACCGCCCGCCTGGCGCCCCGAGCTGCGAGATCTTCTTCAGTGACGCGTCGTCGACGGGCACCGGGATGCGCTCGCCCTCGATCTCCACGACGCCCGAGCGGGTACCGAAGGAGATAGTCGAGATCGGGACGCGGCGCTCGCGCGCCTTGCGCGCGGCCGAGAACGCCCCGCGCGGCGCATCTTGGCTCTCCGGCACGGTCTGCTTACCGTCGGAGAGCAAGACGATGTGCGCCGGTGGCGCCTCCTTCTCACCGCCGAGCAATGAATTGAGGGTCCTGATCTGGTCCAGCGCGGCGAAGATGCCCTCGCCGGTCGCCGTCTTGTCGTCGAGCTGCAGCTTGTCGACGGCGGCCTTCGTCGCGTTGTGGTCGGGTGTCGGACTGACCAGGGTGGTCGCCGTCCCCGCAAACGACACCAGCCCCAGGTTGATGCCCTTGGTCAACTCCGTGGCGAACTTCTTCGCCGCCTCCTGCGCCGCTTTGATCCGGCTCGGCGCGACATCGGTCGCGTTCATCGAGCGCGAGACGTCCATGACCAGCATGACCGTGGCCTTGTTGCGCGGTACTTTGCGGTCGGACTGGGGCCCGGCCAGGGCGATCGTCAGCAACACCAGTGCGACGGCGAGCACCGCGAAGGGCACGTGACGGAATCGGTCGGTCCGCTTGGGCGTGACCGACTTGAGGATCTCCAGGTTGGCGAACTTCATCGCCCGCGAGGTTCGCCGGCGCTGGATGTAGATGTACAGCCCGACCAGCGCGGCCACCACTAACAGTCCCAGCAGCCACCAGGGGTTCGCGAGCATCAACCCACCCCCGCCGCAAGACCGCGGCGGCGCCCGCCGATGAACCGCACCGTGTCGGCGACCCAGTCCCGGTCGGTGCGCAGGGTCATCACCGGTCCCCCGCAGGCGCGGATCGTCCGGTGCACCTGCTGCTGGTGTGCCGCGGCAGCGGCGGCGAAGTCGATGCGGACCTGCTCGGTGATCACGACGTCGTGAATCTCGCCCGATTCCGCGTCGGCGAGGCGCACGTCGCCGATGGCGGGCAGTTCGAGGTCGCGCGGATCGAGCACCTCAATCGCGAGCAGCTCGTGGTGGGCACCGATGGCGCGCAGGGGCCGGTCCCAGTCGATCGGGCCGAGGAAATCGCTGATCACGACGGCGAGGCCGCGACGGCGTTCGGGACGACGCAGCGCCTCGATGCCGTCGCGGAGGTCGCCCCGCACCGTCGGCGAGCTGCGATGGGTGGTGGCGATCTTCTTCAATAGGTTCTGCGCATGCGCGCGCCCACCCCGGGCCGGAATCCGCACGATCTCGTCGCCGGTGACGATGACGGCGCCGATCCGGTTCCCGCCCCCCGCGGTGAGGTGCACGATGATCGCGGCCGCAGCGACCGCGAGGTCGCGCTTGCTGTGGCCGACGGTGCCGAAGTCGAGGCTGCCCGAGACGTCGACGACCAGCCAGGTCTCCAGCTCGCGGTCGGCGATCATCTGCCGGACGTGTGGCACGGTCGTGCGGGCGGTGACCGCCCATTCCATCCGTCGGATGTCGTCACCCGGCTGATAGGCGCGCGCCTCCCCCGGCTCGGAGCCGGGCCCGGGGATCAGTCCGAGGTGCGCACCCTGCAGGACCCCGTCCAGTTTGCGCCGGACGGTGAGTTCGAGGTTGCGCAGGGCCGCCGTCAGCGCCGGGTCCTTCAGGAGCCCGTCGTCGAAGGACGGCAGCGGGGTGTTACTGCCCGGCATGCCGGACATTGTTCGGCGGTGCGGCTTGGCCCGCCGGCGGGTTCGGGATCGCCGGGATCTGGCCCGGCGCGCCAGGCGGCGGGCTGCCGTTCGGAGCGGCGGGCGCTGCGACGACCTGCGGGAGGCCGACGGTCTGCAGGACGCGCACGATGACGTCGTCGGCGTCGACGGAGTCGGCCAACGCGTCATAGGTCAGGACCAGGCGGTGGCGCAGGACGTCGGGCGCGATCTCCACGATGTCGTTGGGCACGACGTAATCGCGGCCACGGACCAGGGCCAGTGCGCGCGCGGCGGCAATGATCCCCAAGGTGGCGCGCGGCGATGCGCCGTAGGCCAGCCACGAGGCCACCTCGGTCATCCCCAGGTCGCCGGGGCGGCGGGTCGCGTTGATCAACCGCACGACGTAGTCGACGAGCGCGTGGTGGACGAACACATTGGCGGCTGCGTCCTGCAGGCGGATCATCGCCTCGGGATCGAGGACCTGCGAGGCCGTCGGCGGGACATTGCCCATCCGGTACACGATCTCGCGCTCCTCCTCGACCGACGGGTAGTCGACGAGGACTTTGAACAGGAAGCGGTCGCGCTGCGCCTCGGGCAGCGGGTAGACGCCCTCGTTCTCGATCGGGTTCTGCGTCGCCATCACCAGGAACGGCTTGGGCATCGGGTACGTCACACCACCGATCGACACCTGGCGCTCGGCCATGACCTCCAGCAGTGCCGACTGCACCTTTGCGGGCGCCCGGTTGATCTCATCGGCGAGTAGGAAGTTCGCCACCACCGGGCCGAGTTCGGTGTCGAACTCCTCGCGGCCCTGCCGGTAGATCCGGGTGCCGATGAGGTCGGTGGGCACGAGGTCGGGGGTGAACTGCACGCGCGAGAAGGAGCCGCCGACGACCGTCGCGAAGGTCTCGACGGCCAGCGTCTTCGCAACGCCGGGAACACCTTCCAGCAGGATGTGGCCGCGGGCGAGGAGTCCGACCAGGATGCGCTCGACGAGCTGGTCCTGGCCGACGATCACCCGCTTGACCTCGTAGATGGCCTTCTCGATCAGCTTCGAGTCGGCTTCGCTGACCGCTGCGGAGGACTGTTGGCCGTTGCCGGGCTGCGACGTCAAAGCCCAACTCCTGTCGTCGTTGTCCGCGCCTGACCGCACGGCCGGACGGAAAGTGGTTGATGAAACGTTCCGTCCCAGCCTAGCGGCGAGGTCGTGGTTAGGCGATAACGCGACAGCCGGGCGCGTCCACCGACGTGGCCGGAGTCGCGTCCTCGATCAGCGGTGCCGGACTACCAGAGCCGCACGACCATGGGCATCGCGCCGCCCATGCGCACCGGCGAGACCTTCACAACGTCGCCGGACTGCGGGGCCTCCAGCATCTTGTTGTCGCCCAGGTAGAGCGCGACGTGCTGGCTGGCGTTGGCGCCCCAGAAGATCATGTCGCCGCGCTGCATCATGGCGATCGGCACGCGCGGGCCCGACGTGTACTGGTAGCCGGTGTAGTGCGGCAGGTCGTAGCCGATGCCGGCGAACGCGTAGATCATCAGCCCGGAGCAGTCGAACCCGATCTTGTTGTAGTCGCCGTGTGCGTCGGCCACACCGCCGTCGCGAATACCCTTGGTCGGGCCGTTGGCATCGCCGCCACCCCATGCATAGGGCTTGTTCAGCTGCGACATCCCACGATTGATGACCAACTCGACGGCTTGCGAACCGCGCAGACCGGGTCGGACCGCACCGCCCCCGCCGAAGCTGCCCGCGCTACCGAACAGGGCGCCCAGCGATCCGCTGGAGAGTCGTGACAGCGAGCCGTTGTCGCCGCTGCTGCTCGTCACGTCGCTACCGCTGAGGCCCAGTTCGTCGAACAGCTTGGACTGCGGGATCTGCTGCGAGCCGATCACGGCGGCAAGGGTCTTTTGCGCGATGTCGACGGCGATCTTCGCCGCCGCCGCCGCAGCAGCCATCGCGGCGTCGGTGACGTCGGGCCCATCGGTGAATGCACTGAGACCAGGGATCACCGGTGCGGCGACCTGCGTGTTCACCCCACGCAGCTTGTTGAGTTTGTTTTGCGACTGGGCCCGCTTGGTGAGCAGCGCGGCCTTCTGCCGCTGCTGGTCGGCCATGGCCTGTTGGGCGGTCTTCACCGCGGTGATCGCCTCGCCGCGCCGACTGGCAGCGCTGCGGACGGCCGAGGAGGCCTGCAGGCGCGAAGCCTCCGCGGCCGCAGCGCGGTTCGCCTTCTGGTTGCGGGCGATCTTGAGCTGCTCGATGGTGCGGCGCTGCTGCGCGCTGACGCGGTCGAGGACGCCGACCTGGTCGAGCACCTTCTGCGGGTCGTCGGAGGAGATGTAGTCGCGCATCGTGCCGGCCGGTCCCCGACGGTACGCGCTGGCGGCGTAGGCGTTGAACGACTTCTGCGCCTTTGCCAGGCGACGGTCGGCGGCCACGAGAGAGGTGCGGGCGCCCTGGGCGGCGACGGCAGCGAGCCGCTCGGCGACAATGGAGTTCTGGAAATCGACGAGCGCGCGGTTCACCGCTTCCCGCTTGACTGCCAGTGTGTTGTCAAGGTCGGTCAGGTTTTGGTCGACGGTGGCGATCTGGTTGACCAGTCGCGAGACCTTCGCCGCCTTCTGGTCGGTAGGTGCGGCTCCCGCAGCGCCGGCGACCAGCGTCGACAGGGCGACCGCGGTCACCAGCACCCCGCCGCGAAGCATCGCGGTCAGCCCGCTGCCCGTCCGGGTGGCCCTGTTCTCCTGGGTTCGCCTCAACGCCCTTGCTCCTCAGTTTCGCGAGGTGTACATCACACGTCACAGCAGACTCGCCTGTGACAACTGCACCGTACGTCACATCAGTAAGCGTGGGAAACACCCGAAACACGAATTACAAATGTGTGATTACCTGCGGCGATGCTGTGATCAGCGCAAAAGCGGACAAATGTTGCGATGTATCACTTTGGCAACATCCGTACCAGGTCCCTCTCAGCCGTCGGACGACGCCCGATCACCGGCATCGGCGAGGTCGTCAGAAGTCCCGGCCGCGATAGCGGATTCGGCCACCGACGACGGCTCCGTCCTCTCCGTGACCGGCGCCTCCCCGGCCACCGCGTGGGCACCGCGCCGCCGGCTGAACAGGCGGGCGCCGACGGCAGCGGCAAGCACGAACAGCGTGAGCACGATGGTCAGCAGGGTCCAATCGGTCTGCGGCGCGGTCAGCTGATCGACCATCTGTCGTGCCGCCCCCGGCGGATCGGACAGTGTGAGGTTCTGCGACGCGGACTCCTGGACGACCCGGGGGAACTCCGGGCCCGCGCTGCCGAGGGAGTCCGGGCCCAACACGATCACCGTGCCGCCGGTCTGTTGCTGCACGGTCAGTGCGATGTCGCGGTAGTAGGTGAACTTCGGCTGGTATCCGGTCAGCACGACGATCTTGACGTCGTGGCCTTTCCCCGCCGCATCCGCGGCGACCGCCTTGAGTGCCGGCACCTGCTCGGCCGGGCCGTAGACACCCTGACTCTTCACCGCGGTCACGATCGCGTTCACGTCGATGTTGTCCGGAACGCTCGCACCGTACGGAATCGTCGGTACCGCGGGAGTCGGTTCGGGACTCATCGCACACGCCTTTCTCAGTCGGCCGTCTTGCTGCGCCAGAGTACGACACAATGGATCTGCACCGAATGCGCAACACCGGGACACCCCGCTCTGGTAACAGTACGCTCGTACTGTTAGAGTGGAGGAGTCGCGCCGAGCGGTCGGCGCAGCAGACCCGGACTACCCGACACAGCCCCGTCGGAAAGTGCTGATTCGAGCCCCGTCAGCACACCGAGGAGATAAGAGGAGATGTATCCAGTGAGTATTGATTCATTCGGCGCCCGCGGCACCCTCGAGGTGGGCGACAAGTCGTACGAGATCTTCCGCATCAACACCGTGAAGGGCACCGAACGGCTCCCCTACTCGCTCAAGGTGCTCGCCGAGAACCTGCTCCGCACCGAAGACGGCGCCAACATCACCACCGAGCACATCGAGGCTCTCGGCAACTGGGACCCAAATGCCGATCCGAGCATTGAAATCCAGTTCACCCCCGCGCGCGTCCTGATGCAGGACTTCACCGGCGTGCCGTGCGTCGTCGACCTCGCCACCATGCGTGAGGCCGTGGCCGCCCTCGGCGGAGACCCGAACAAGGTCAACCCGCTCTCCCCGGCGGAGATGGTGATCGACCACTCGGTCATCCTCGACGTCTTCGGCCGTGCCGACGCCTTCGAGAAGAACGTGGAGCTCGAGTACGAGCGCAACTCCGAGCGCTACCAGTTCCTTCGCTGGGGCCAGGGCGCGTTCGACGACTTCAAGGTCGTCCCGCCGGGTACCGGCATCGTCCACCAGGTCAACATCGAGTACCTCGCCCGCGTCGTCATGACCCGCAACGGCCAGGCCTACCCGGACACCTGCGTCGGCACCGACTCCCACACCACCATGGAGAACGGCCTGGGCGTTCTGGGTTGGGGCGTCGGCGGTATCGAGGCCGAGGCCGCCATGCTGGGCCAGCCCGTCTCCATGCTGATCCCGCGCGTCGTGGGCTTCAAGCTGACCGGCGAGATCCAGCCGGGCGTGACCGCGACCGACGTGGTGCTGACCGTGACCGATATGCTCCGCCAGCACGGTGTGGTCGGCAAGTTCGTCGAGTTCTACGGCCGCGGCGTCGCCGAGGTGCCGCTGGCCAAC